>NZ_JACJQU010000006.1 GCF_014696825.1 Anabaena sphaerica FACHB-251
CAGGGAACAGGGAACAGGGAACAGGGAACAGGGAACAGGGAACAGGGAACAGGGAACAGGGAACAGGGAACAGGGAACAGGGAACAGGGAACAGGGAACAGAAAGCAAGAGGCAAAAGTTAATATTCTCCCCCTGCTTCCCCAACTTCCCCTGCCTCCCCTGCTTTCTTCACTGTCACCTGTCACCTGTCACCTACTTGTTACCACCGCGACCAGTGAGAACAGAAGGAGATAAGCTAGACCATGATTGTTTTACTAGGTCAGCATCAGCCTTGACGCTACCCAAGTAGTTACCCGCTGGTAAAGAGGGGAAGCGGTTGTAAGGAACAACATCTTCACCGAAGTAGCGAGCATATTCTGGACTATTTACCATCGCTTCTACAGCAGCCCTTAAACCGCTATCAGCCAATATTTTGTTATATTGACGGATTTCGCCTTGTGTAGCGGGTGCGCGTCCCAATAAGTGACGGAATAAGAACTCAATCACTTTGGTATTGGGATAAGGAGTGTAGAACCGCTTGCGATAGATTTCTGAACTAGCCAGTTCTAGAACAAACTCACGCACAGTAATTTCACCATTACGCAGTTTGCTATCTAAGTCACTGCGGCGGAAGTATTCAGGAACTTGACCGCTAAATACGTCCATTACCTGACAGTAGATAGCATTTATTACCTGATTAGTTTCTGGTGAATTTGTACCAGTAGTAGCGCGGTAAATACGGGCAGGTTTGCGGCGGCTTGTACCTACACCAACTTCCACAGACTGACCACGGCCATCGTTGAAAGAACGACCCAATTCAATAAACAAGGGTTTAGTCTTGTCCATTTGCTTGGATTTAGCCGCCAAATCTGCGATCGCATTCGCTAACATTGGCGTATTCTCAGTTTTAATCCGAGGCTTAACTGTTTCAAAGCTAGGTACAACCAAATCATCATTTTGCTTGGTTAGTTGGTTGTAAAGCTTCTCGGTATTGGGGAAGTTAGCAGCGGGTAAAGTGGGGAAGCGACGGTAAGGAACAGTATCTTCACCAAACACCTGACGATATTCCGCACTATCTACCATCTCGCTAATAAAGGCACGAATACCTTGAGTAGCTAGAATTTGGTTATACTTGCGGATTTCTGCTTGGTCAATAGGTGCGCGACCTAAGAAATGCTTAGTACCCAACTCAATGACTTTCGTGTTGGGATAAGGTGTATAGAATTCCTTCAGATACAGGCTAGAGTAACCCAAACCTTGAATAAATTCCTTAACGCTAATTTCACCGTTCACCAATTTGCTTTCTAAAGCCGTGAACTCGTTTTTAACAATGTAAGGTGCAATATCGCGCTCGAAAATCTGCCGATAAGCGCCGCTAATTAGAGTTTCAATTGCAACTTTGTCATTGCTACTTGCTGTCAGCTTGAAGACCTTGGTTTGCTCACGCTGCTTAGTAACACCTTGGTTAATGCGGAACTCAATATCTGGTTGGGTTCGCATTTCTGTAACTTCACCCAACTCCACAAAGCGGGGGGTGACTTCCTTCTCAACCTTGTTGACATCTTCACGGATAGTACCAACACGCAGTTGACGCAAGGACACACCAGCAGGAGTTAGATAGCGTTCGTAAGGAACTGTATCTTCATTGAATGCTTGGCTGTATTCTTCACTGTCAATGATGGCATCAACAACAGCATAGAAGCCCTTCTTAGAAGCAATGTCAAAATACTTATTGTTCTCTTGACGACCGTAAGTAGGACGACCCAACAAGCGACGGTGAATATACTCAATCGCTTTACAGACATACAGAGAAGTCCAGTACATCTTGCGGAATAAATCCGACTTCGCCAACATCCGCACAAACTCACGGACAGTGATTTCGCCGTTTTCCAGCTTAATTTCTGCAACCTTCAGGCGTTGACCTTCATAAACATCACGACCGAACACTTGCAGGTAAGTAGCCTTAATTACCGCTTGGGTAGAGCTTTCCGAGAATTTAACACTCGCACCCTTCGCCGCTTTTTTGCCGATAGTACCGGGTAATTGGTCTAATTTGAACACCTTAGCGCCCAAAGTACCAGGAGCTACACTCCGTGCGTTGGGGTTGCTGAGTTGGTTATTGATACCAGGCCCTTGGTGAATCAAAATCCGGCGGGTATCCTTACCAAAAGGTGCAGGGCTGCTGCTGGGGTTGCGGGTTTCTTTCGGGAAAATTGCGCCAAATTGAATTTCTAGGGGGTCATTACCAGAACCATAGGGATGTTGGTCGGGTAATGGCTGTTCGTAAGCAGCAAAGGTGGTAATAAACTGAGGTACTTTCCGGAAAGGCGCACTGTAGTTAAACAGGTCTTGCTGTGGTCCCCAGTTGCGACATTCTTGAGCTTCTTGACCCAGACCCCGGATGTAGGGAACTGTTTCTTCACCAAAGTAATCGCTGTATTCGTTAGAATCTACCAAAGCATCAACTAAAGCTGGTAGACCACCGTTGGAAACTATGGAGAAGTATTTTTGGACTTCTTCCCGGCTGCTTGGTCCACGTCCCAAAATGTGACGGAATGCTAATTCAATGACCCGACTGTTAATAAAAGGCTGGTAAAACTGTTTTTGGTAAAGGGGAGATTTAGCAAGACGACGAATAAACTCCTTCATGGAGATATCGCCATTTTTGACTTTGGATTCCAAGTCAGAGAGTGACAAACTATAAGCACGGGTAATGTCGCGCTCAAATACTTGCCGATAAGCAGCTTTGACAACTTCAGTTTTTTCAGAAGCAGACAACCCAGGTTTCATGACGAACTTGGGACGACGTTCTGCGGCGTTAGAGTAAATTTGCGGCAGTTGTAAACCTTGTTGGTCGCTGGAAGGACGTTGGCGAACTTTTGTAGATGGTGTGGGTGCTTTGAACTCAGTCAGCAACACATCCATATACTGAGTGACAATTTCTGTGGCTACAGGGTCTTTGCGGAAATATGACAAAGATGCTGATTTGATTTCTTGTAAAGCCACGATGGTAGCTTCACCAGAACAAGCATTTTCAATAATTTCCCGCAAACCTCTGGTATTCACAGAGATGATGTTGGGGTCGCCAGCGACAATGGCATAAGTAGCATAGCGCAAGAACCAAGATAAGTCCCGTAAGCTCTTGGCCATGTTGCTAGGACCGTAACGAGCAACGTTGATGGGTCTAAAACCTGGGGGTGTTGGTCCACCAGCGGAGGTGTTGAAGATAGAACGCAGGTTTTCAAAGAAGCCACCACGACTTTCAACGTAGGTGACTGTTCCTAGCATCATGCCTTCTTGAACACTAGCAGAACCTGCACCAACGGTTGCTAGTTCCCGTTCTCTGGGCTTTTCTAAGAAAGACATTGGTGAACCACCAACGAAAATCCGGTTAGCCGCACGAGAAACAATGATCTCAGAATTTTCTGTAAGAATCTGGGCGATTTCTAACCGTTTTGCACCAGATGCAAAATAGCTTCCCAGTTCACTTAGCTCACCTGTTCCCAAAAAGCGGTCTTGTTGTTCCGCTTGGGAAATGGTCGCTACGGGTAAGGTTTGATATAGTTGCGGACGCGCAACTGAGCTTCCACCACTTGCCTTAACACTCATTGGATTTCTAAAACTCCTATAAATAAGTTTATGTGTTAAGTCTGGGTTGCTTTGCGGCTTGACATATTGGTGTATTTATGTATAGTACGCCAGCAAAACTGCCAGTAAATTAACCCAGTTCAGTTTTTAGATTAGAACGTTTTGCGGTGACGCTGCTAATTTATTAAGAAGTATGTCGAATCTGTAATCTAAATCTGTCTGTCGGAATAAGTACATACTCTGGTTAGGCTGTGGGATGTTGATTTTTTGTATCTTTTCGTTACATTCTCTATCAACACATTTTGTAGCTAATTTATCTCTATTTTAGAATTTTTTAATATTTTATCAAGTTTAATCGTGTACATATATGATTATATGCTTTTAATTAAGAGAATATTTGTTTGCTGTTGTCAGGAAGCCAGGGAATTAATTCCCTGTCTAAAAGCTAAAGTCGGTTGAAACCGACTATTGGGAATGATGGGATATTCTCATAAGTTTGTTATTTTGTCTGAATCAGGATATCCAGGATTAAAGGATTTTCAGGATGTTTTTGATAACTTATGGTTTGCTTTGAATGATAGGAAATATATTTTTTATCTGAATCAGAATTTATAATTATTCAATCTTCACAGACAATCTATAAATAACAATCCTGTACATCCTAAAATCCTGGTTATCCTGATTCAGACAATCACAATAAACAATCTATAAACTTGAAAGAAATATTATTACTTTCCCAGTATTCCTTAGCTGAATTGAAAATATCTAATGCTATTTGGTATTCCGTCGGTTCAGCTTGAGCAAAGATATCAGCATGATTATATAATATGACATATCTTTGAGCCGGACACCATGTTAAATCGGTGATACATTCATCAATAGCATCCCAGTTATGGCCGAAGTATGCAGAAAATTCCATTGCTTCAGCAGCTTGGGTTAAAAATGTTTGTTTGTTATTGATTTTTTTACCGTTAAGATGGAAAACTTTTTGATTCATAGATTTATGGTGAGGAAATAGGTGAGTAAAATTGTCTGAATTAGGATGTCCAGGATGAAAGGATTAACAGGATGATAAAATAGATTATTTTGAATAACATCCTGTAAATGTTAAAATCATGTAAATCCTGATGCTGACTAATTTGCTTAGAAAATACTCCTGAATAAAAAAGTTATTTTTCTGGAAGTTGAAACTCTCTCCTATACAAATCTATATGTGGATTGTTATCAGTAAAAGATGCAGGAAGTTTATCCAGAATTGCATTAACCATTTCTGAAACTGTATTGCAAGCCCAGAAAGCAGCTTTAGCAGTGCTAACTTTCACTATTATTGATTCCGATGGTGTATCTAGATATATACCTTTGCTGCGCCAAACTTTAGCTTCTCCACTATCAGGTATTTCACTTAATAGAGTAATTCTTTCACTTGTACTACCACAAATTAAAAAAGTCATATAATTTTCAGTAAATTGGATGAAATAAATATCAAATAGTATTGTTGACTAGGACGGGCTAGAAGCCCATCCCACAATAAATAGATAACTCTTGTGGGGTGGGCATACTTCGACAAGCTCAGTACAAGTCCTGCCCGCCCATCATTTAATTATGTTTACTCAATCTCTTTTTCCCAGAGACACAAAAGCAAAGTTTTATCATCATCAGTCCGCGCATTTAATCTTTCTGAATTGAGAAAATCAATAATATACTGATCATTATTTGCTGGCTGTTTAGTTTCTCGTAAATATGCCTCCAAAGGTTTAAAAAATGGCGGGAAAGGTTGCCAGTCACTAAATCTAATTGTACTTTTTCTAATCCATCAGTAGAAGCACAAATAAACCCTTGTTTTCCTGGAAATACCTCTACCTGCATTTCTTCCAGCGCATTAACTGAAGTTACAAAAGTTGTTTCATTAAAAAATTCTCCCTTATCAGGTTTAAACAAAATTTGATATTCTGCATCTTGACAACGCATGACAATAAAACCGTCACCAATTTGCATAGCGGCAACCCATTCAGGAGTTGCCACAAAAACCAACAATTTACAAGCTAAATCATTAATAGAATAATCTTTATTTGCTGCTTGTTTTTTTTAACTCTGCGATTACATGATTAACGGTTTTAGTAAACAGTTTTTTCGCTTCTGGTTCTGAAAGTGGTTGAGAAAACCTTTCCCAAAATCGTTTTCTATTCTGGAGATATTCACTAATTTTAGACAGATATTTAATAGCAGTTCCTACCGCCACTGTAGAACCAATATGAGAATATTTAGCACTTCCAGCAACATCAGCAACCGCGCCAACAATTACATTATGAAAAATGCGATAATTTCCGCAGTCTTGACAAGGTATTTTTTGTTCTTGATGACTTGTTCCCACAGCAGAACGCGCTATAGCTTTCCAACCCACAATTAATAAATCCTCAAAATGTAATTTAATGGTTAAGATCCCCGACTTCTTCTTTAATCATGTCAATAAATTATCAACTTATGTTAGAAGTCGGGGATCTAGTTTCTACAAATTAAGTTGTAATTTGACTCCATCCCACCAGCGGTAATGCTACAGCTTCCCCTACTTTTCCACTAGAAACCCGCTTCATAGAAGTGGAAAACCAAACAAATAAAGCACGAAAATCTAAGCCATTTAACATCGCTGGAGGCCGTCCAGGTGGTGCAATTTGTTTAAGTTTATTCATATCCGCATTTTGAACAGCGACAGTAAAAAACAACATTCTTCGCTGTTCTTCTTCTTTCCTCACCCTTTGCGCTGCATTTTGCCAATAATCTGTAGGCGCACCGTCAATTTTGGAGAACTTTAAATTACCATAACATCATATTGATTTATTTATTTTTACAACAAATATTGAAATATCTATAAACCAAACTTACCCTAAATTAATCTTTATCTTTCTTTGCTCCTTTGCGTCTTTGCGCGAAACCAAACACTTAAATTATTCACCCCAAAACCTCCATCATCCCCTTTGCCCAAAATCCCCCCATCCGCTAAACTCAGAAATGCTGCGTTAATCCCCTTAATTTGCGATCATGTCCGACTCCCAAGTAAGTGCTGCTGTTGCGAAACTCTACGACACCTACCCCTTCCCCCCCGAACCCATCCTGGATGAACCACCACCAGGATATAATTGGCGTTGGAATTGGTTAGCTGCTTACAACTTCTGCACAGGTAGAAAACCACAAAAACAAGATATCCGCATCTTAGACGCTGGTTGTGGTTCAGGAGTCGGAACAGAATATTTAGTACATCTCAACCCCCACGCGCAGGTAGTAGGAATAGATTTAAGTGCTGGTACATTAGAAGTAGCAAAAAAACGCTGTCAAAGTTCTGGTGCTGACCGTGTAGAATTTCATCACCTGAGTATTTATGATGTGGAACAAATACCAGGACAATTCGATTTAATTAATTGCGTTGGTGTGCTTCACCATCTACCAGATCCCATTCGTGGTATTCAATCATTAGCGAAAAAACTCGCCCCTGGTGGATTAATGCACATTTTTGTGTATGGAGAATTGGGAAGATGGGAAATACAACTAATGCAAAAAGCGATCGCACTTCTTCAAGGTAACAAACGCGGTGACTATCGTGATGGTGTGCAAGTTGGTAGAAAAATATTTGCTTCTCTACCAGAAAATAACCGTCTTGTCAAGAGAGAAAAAGAACGTTGGGCAATGGAAAACCAGCGGGATGAATGTTTTGCGGATATGTACGTCCATCCCCAGGAATTTGATTACAATATTGATACATTGTTTGACTTAATAGATGCTTCTGAGTTAAATTTTATTGGATTTTCCAATCCTGGATTTTGGCAGTTAGAAAGACTTTTGGGCAAAGCACCGGAGCTAATTGAACGAGCAGAAGAATTGAGTCCCAAAGAACGTTACCGCCTGATAGAATTACTAAATCCAGAAGTAACTCATTACGAATTTTTCCTTGGTCGTCCCCCCATCACCAAAACCGACTGGTTAGACGATAACAGCTTATTAGCAGCAATACCCGAACTCAACCCCTGCATAGATGGGTTTCCCAGTCAATGTTTATTTAATTACGATTATCAAATTGTTAACTTATCAACAGCCGAATTTGAGTTTATGCAAAAATGTGATGGTTCTGCCACATTGTCCAGCATTTTAGCCCAAGTCGAGCTAGACTTAAACGGAGTAAAAAACCTCCTCAAACAACAACTACTCTTATTAACACCCAGCGAGAGAGTGTAGAAGATGGGGAGAATAAATAATTATCTGTTCCCTGTTAAGAGTTCCCTGTTCCCTAAAAAATAAAGTTAATTGTTTTTTCCTAAAGTATTGTTACCAGAACGTGATATGATTCAGCTGACTGAATGTGCAGTCACCATATTTAGCTGTACTGGTTTCAAGTCCCGTGAGCTTGTCAGACGAACAAATTGCACCCACTCCGACAACACTACAAGATGCTCAATCTGGTTCTGAAGATACAGAACCGGTAGACTCTTCTATGCAGGAGTTCTATCAACTCTATCAGGAGTTGTTAGTAATCACGCTTGCCTTGACAGGAGTTATTTTCATCTCTGTATGGATTGCTTACTCCCCAAACATTGCCCTAAATTATTTATTAGGGGCGTGTGCAGGTGTGCTTTACTTGAGGATGTTGGCAAAAGATGTAGAGCGTTTGGGCAGAGAGAAACAATCACTGAGCAAAACTCGGTTAGCCTTATTAGTAGGACTGATTTTACTCGCATCGCGGTTGAATCAACTACAAATACTGCCCATATTTTTGGGATTTCTCACCTACAAAGCCACGCTCATCATCTACGTAGTTAGAGTGGCGTTTATCTCTGATTCCACAAAGCTCCGGCAACCTTAAAAGACTCCTATTCTCCACTAAGATTGGAGAAGCGATTGATTTGGAAAGAAAATGCTCAATTTTCTGAACTTCTACTCCCTTCCACTTGCCGAATTGGAAGTGGGCAAACATCTGTACTGGCAAATAGGCAACTTAAAGCTACATGGACAGGTGTTTCTCACCTCCTGGTTTGTTATTGGCGTGTTGACATTAGCTTCCGTCTTGGCAAGCAGTAACATCAAGCGCATCCCTAGTGGCATTCAAAACCTGATGGAGTTTGCCCTAGAATTTATCCGGGATTTGGCAAAAAACCAGATCGGCGAGAAAGAATATCGCCCCTGGGTGCCTTTTATTGGCACTTTGTTTTTGTTCATTTTCGTGTCAAATTGGTCAGGTGCATTGGTTCCTTTCAAGCTAATTCATCTGCCAGAAGGTGAACTAACAGCACCCACAAGCGACATCAATACAACTGTTGCCTTAGCATTGTTGACATCGTTAGCATATTTTTATGCAGGATTCAGCAAAAAGGGTTTAGGGTACTTTGGCAACTACGTGCAACCAGTTTCATTCATGTTGCCATTCAAGATTATTGAAGATTTCACCAAACCCCTTTCCCTAAGCTTCCGTTTATTCGGTAACATCTTAGCTGATGAACTGGTCGTAGGCGTGCTAGTCTTACTAGTGCCTCTGTTCGTACCATTGCCAGTGATGGCATTAGGTTTATTTACCAGCGCCATTCAAGCTTTAATTTTTGCCACCCTTGCAGCAGCCTACATTGGCGAAGCGATGGAAGATCATCATGGCGAAGAGCATGAGGGACACCACTAAACCCCTCAGATGAAAAAAGTCAGGAATCAGGGAACAGGGAACAGGGAACAGGGAACAGAGTAGATATTAATTAAACATTAAACACTCTTGCCTTTTGCCTCTTACCTTTTGCCTTCTAGAACTGACTAAAAACAACTCTACAAGTTCAACAATCAACCGTATCTGTAAAAGTAAGGAAAGAATATCATGGATCCATTAGTTTCTGCTGCTTCCGTTTTAGCTGCTGCTCTCGCTGTTGGTTTGGCTGCAATTGGACCTGGTATTGGTCAAGGTAACGCAGCAGGACAAGCTGTAGAAGGTATTGCTCGTCAACCTGAAGCTGAAGGCAAAATTCGCGGTACATTGTTGCTCAGTTTGGCGTTCATGGAAGCGTTAACCATCTACGGTCTAGTAGTTGCTCTCGTACTGTTGTTTGCTAACCCCTTCGCATAATTTCAGTACAAAATCTGAGTGCTGAGTGACAAAACTTAGGAGTTAGGAGTTAAGAGTTAGGAGTTTAATTCATAACTCACTAACTCATAACTCATAACATAAGGAATCATAACTCAGAACTACAATCATAGATAGGAACAAGCAACCATGACACACTGGATCACCTTATTGGCAGTAGAAAAAGTTGCCAAAGAAGGGGGCTTGTTTGACTTAGATGCGACTTTGCCTTTGATGGCAATCCAGTTTCTAGTTTTAGCCCTGATATTGAATGCAACTCTCTATAAGCCACTGGGTAACGCCATTGATGGACGCAATGACTACGTCCGCAACAATCAATTGGAAGCCCAAGAACGCTTGTCAAAGGCTGAGAAATTAGCCCAGCAGTATGAGCAAGAACTAGCAGGCGCAAGAAGACAAGCTCAAACAATTATTGTCCAAGCTCAGGCAGAAGCGCAAAAAACGGCAGGACAGAAGATCGCCGCAGCGCAACAAGAAGCTCAGGCGAAAAGAGAGCAAGCCGCTGGTGAAATTGAGCAGCAAAAACAACAAGCTTTGGCTTCATTAGAAGCACAAGTAGATGCCCTCAGTCGCCAAATACTAGAGAAGCTGTTAGGTGCTGACTTAGTAGGCCAACGCTAACTCACAGAATTGTCATGAGGAATAGGGAACAGGGAACAGGGAACAGGGAACAGTGAAGGAAGTAATCACTGATAACTGATCACTGAATAACTGAAAACTGACCACTGACAGGAAATTTTTGAATTTGGCAGCGCAGTTGTGGATGGAAAATCATGGGGACTTTTTTACTGTTGATGGCGGAAGCCGCCGCCGTCGGAGGTGAACTGGCAGAGGGAGCAGAACATAGTGGTTTTGGTCTAAATACTAATATTTTAGAGACCAACCTAATTAACCTTGCCATTATTATTACTGTGCTGTTTGTTTTCGGGCGGAAAGTGCTGGGTACTACCCTCAAATCTCGTCGAGAAAATATTGAAACAGCAATTAAGAGTGCAGAGCAAAGAGCAGCGGCAGCTGCAAAGCAATTGCAAGAGGCTCAACAAAAGTTGACACAAGCTCAAGCTGAAGCAACCAGAATTAAAGCTGAAGCTGAAGAAAGTGCTAAGGCTGCTCAAAAAGTAATCTTAGACCAAGCAGCGGCTGATATTCAGCGAATGCAAGAAACTGGCGCGGCTGACTTGAATGCAGAACTCGATAAAGCGATCGCTCAACTCCGTCAAAGAGTGGTAAATCAAGCACTGCAAAAAGCTGAGGCGCAACTGAAAGCTGGCATTTCCGAGGATGCTCAAACAACTATTATTGACCGCAGCATCGCTCAATTGGGAGGTTAAGCATGAAAAGTAATGCAGCAACAGCTGAAATAGCCCAGCCTTATGCACAGGCTTTATTATCCATCGCCCAATCACACAACTTAACAGAAGAGATTGGGACAGATGCACGGACTTTGATTAACTTGCTCTCAGGCTCTGGGGAACTCCAAAACTTTCTGGACAATCCCTTTATTCAGCCTGACAACAAGAAAAATCTCCTCAAGCAATTATTAGGGGAAGGTGTTAGCCCCTACCTACGCAACTTCTTACTGTTTTTGGTTGATAGACGACGCATTGCCTTCTTGGAAGCAATTTTACAGCAGTATGTAGCTTTGTTACGGGAACTTAATCAAACCGTATTAGCAGAAGTTACTTCTGCTGTGCCTTTGACAGAAGCCCAATTGCAAGCAGTAAAAGAAAAGGCACTCGCTATCACCAAAGCGCGGGAAGTAGAAATAGCAACCAAGATAGACCGCGATTTAATTGGTGGTGTAATCATCAAAGTTGGTTCTCAAGTTATTGATGCAAGCTTACGAGGTCAACTACGTCGCCTTTCCTTACGCTTAACCAGTGGTTAAATCTTGGCAACTGGGGACTGGGGACTGGGTACTTGGGACTGGGTACTGGGTAGAGTTTGATCAGTTACCAATCACCAATCACCGATCACCAATCACCAATCACTTCTTCCGTCTCGAAAGAAAACTGAACATAGGCACATGAGTATTTCAATTAGACCAGACGAAATCAGCAGCATTATCCAACAACAAATCGAGCAATACGACCAAGAAGTCAAAGTTGCTAACGTTGGTACTGTATTACAAGTTGGTGACGGTATTGCCCGGATTTATGGCTTGGAAAAAGCTATGGCTGGGGAACTCCTAGAATTTGAAGATGGTACCATTGGGATCGCCCAAAACTTAGAAGAAGATAACGTCGGTGCGGTACTGATGGGTGAAGGCCGCAACATCCAAGAAGGCAGCACCGTTACCGCTACTGGCAGAATTGCCCAAGTAGCTGTAGGTGAAGCTCTAATTGGTCGGGTTGTCGATGCTTTGGGTCGCCCCATTGATGGTAAAGGTGAACCAAAAACCACCGAAAGCCGTTTGATTGAATCCCCAGCCCCCGGTATTATTGCTCGTCGTTCCGTACACGAACCAATGCAAACCGGTATCACCGCTATCGACTCCATGATTCCCGTTGGTCGGGGTCAGCGTGAGTTGATTATCGGCGACCGTCAAACTGGTAAAACAGCGATCGCTATTGACACCATCATCAACCAAAAAGGTGAAGATGTCGTTTGCGTTTACGTTGCGATCGGTCAAAAAGCTTCCACGGTTGCTAACGTAGTCCAAACCTTACAACAAAAAGGCGCTATGGACTACACCGTAGTTGTAGCCGCTAACGCCAGTGACCCTGCAACCTTACAATTCCTCGCTCCCTACACAGGCGCTAGTATTGCTGAGTATTTCATGTACAAAGGCAAAGCGACCTTAATAATTTACGATGACCTTTCTAAGCAAGCTCAGGCTTATCGCCAAATGTCCTTGCTGCTACGTCGTCCACCCGGACGGGAAGCTTATCCTGGTGATGTATTCTACATTCACTCCCGCTTGTTGGAACGTGCTGCTAAACTCAGCGATGAACTAGGTAAAGGTAGTATGACTGCCCTACCTATCATTGAAACCCAAGCTGGTGACGTATCCGCATACATTCCTACCAACGTAATTTCCATTACTGACGGTCAGATTTTCTTGTCTTCTGACTTGTTCAACTCTGGTATCCGTCCCGCTGTAAACCCCGGTATCTCCGTATCCCGTGTAGGTTCTGCGGCACAAACCAAGGCAATGAAAAAAGTTGCCGGTAAGATTAAACTGGAATTAGCACAGTTTGACGACTTACAAGCCTTCGCGCAATTTGCTTCTGACTTAGATAAAGCCACTCAAGACCAGTTAGCACGTGGTGTACGTCTACGGGAACTGTTGAAACAGCCCCAAAACGACCCTTTGTCCGTAGCTGAACAAGTAGCAGTTCTTTACGCAGGTATTAACGGTTATTTAGATGACATTGCTGTGAACCAAGTCACCAGCTTTGTTAAAGGCTTCCGTGATTACTTGAAGACCGGCAAGAACTCCTACTACCAAGCAGTACAAGGCAGCAAAGTCCTGGGAGATGCAGAAGAAGCAGCCCTCAAGGAAGCTTTAGCTGATTACAAGAAGAACTTTCTAGCTACAGCGTAATCAAGGAATCAGGAGTAGGGGCGAAGCATTCGGAAAATAGCCTTGGAAAAAAATTGATAATTGAAAGCCCGAATGCTTCGCCCGTACAGGAGTCAGGAGTAAAAATATTCCCGACTTCTGACTTCTGACTTATGTATTCTGAATTCTGAATTCTTGTGAAATATTATGGCTAATCTCAAATCAATACGCGATCGCATTCAGTCGGTCAAAAACACCAAAAAAATCACCGAAGCTATGCGGCTGGTGGCTGCGGCGAGAGTACGTCGCGCTCAAGAGCAAGTAATTGCCACCCGTCCCTTTGCTGACCGCTTGGCACAAGTATTGTATGGTCTGCAAACTCGTCTCCGGTTTGAAGATGTAGACCTACCACTACTGAAAAAACGTGAAGTTAAATCAGTAGGTTTGTTGGTTATTTCTGGTGATAGAGGTCTGTGTGGTGGTTACAACTCTAACGTGATCCGTCGCGCAGAAACCCGCGCCAAAGAACTCCAAGCAGAAGGTTTAGATACTACCTTTGTCATTGTCGGCCGCAAAGCTACCCAATACTTCCAACGTCGCAACTATAAAATTGATGCGAGTTACACCGGCTTAGAACAAATCCCCACAGCAGCGGAAGCTACTAATATCGCTGACGAGCTACTTTCTTTGTTCCTCTCAGAAAAAGTAGACCGCATTGAGTTAGTTTATACCAAATTTGTGTCTTTGGTTAGCTCTCGTCCAGTTGTACAAACCTTGCTTCCTCTCGATACCCAAGGTTTAGAAGCAGCAGATGATGAAGTCTTCCGCTTAACAACTCGTGGTGGTCAGTTCCAAGTCGAACGGGAAAAGGTAACTAGCACAGTTCGTGCTTTACCCCGCGACATGATTTTTGAACAAGACCCCGTACAAATTCTTGATTCTTTGTTGCCTTTGTACCTGAGTAACCAGTTATTAAGAGCATTACAAGAATCAGCAGCTAGTGAACTAGCAGCACGGATGACAGCGATGAGTAACGCCAGCGAAAACGCCGGTGAATTGATTAAAACTCTATCTTTGTCATACAACAAAGCCCGTCAAGCCGCAATTACTCAGGAACTCCTGGAAGTTGTTGGTGGTGCGGAAGCTCTTACATAATTTGGTAATTGGTGATTGGGGTAGTTGTGACATTAACTATGTCCAATCATCAGTTATTATTAATAATTAAATTTCAATTTATCATCTATCTGTAGCAACAAATTTAATGATTAAGGATACAAATTTTGATCAATTAATGATTTACGCGATTGCACTCTGCTTGAACTATTAAACATCAATAAACGTGATGTAGCTTGACCAATATCTGTACTACCAATAATCTCTGCATTTTTTAAAGTAAAATAGACATCTCCGGTAATTAAATGTGCGTGGTTTGAAACCCTTGTAGAGACGTTCCGCCGGAACGTCTCTACCATATTTCCAGAGAGGTCTAATGTTTATCCCATAGTTGTAACCGGGGATTAAATAAGCGAATAATAAGCGAATAATTTCTCCATTATTGGCATCAAGAGTAGCGATTACAAGGTAAACAAGATAAAGCCAGATTTTCTGCTAAAGTTTGACCTCCATGTTTAACAGCAATAATATGATCAATTTCGTGGGTGTAAATAGAAAAGTCTTGATGAATTAAACAATATTCACAACGTCCTTGAGCGCGTTCAATGACTAATTGACGTAGACTAAAAGAAATGGCATTATTTGTCATTTTGGCTCTTGCGTCTCTTTCCTGTGCGTGCCATTTTGCAGCTTTGATATCATAATCAAACACAGGCAATTTTAGCACAGAATCTTGAATGTATTTCCATAAAGAATCCTTTCGTTTAGATGCTGGTAAACGCCAACAGCCATAAAGGATTTCATGAACAACAACACTCGCTACTGCTACCTCTGAACGATAGCGATTTAATTGATCTAAAACCTGAGTATTGGGAATTGTCCGACTCGGTTCTGAGATAATAAGTAACTTGGCACAATTAAATATAAAACCTCTCTCCAAACCTCTCCCCTACCAGGAGAGAGGCTTTGACTCCCCCTTCCCTAGCAGGGAAGGGGGTTGGGGGGTTAGGTTTATATTATATTTTTTAACGCCCACTTACTTATTAGAGTCTAATAAAAAGCGAACTGTCATAAATCAACTTCTCTTCCTGGACTACTATCTCTAAGATTTGCAAAATCTTCATCTGTAAATTCAATTCCTTCTCTTTTAATTGTTTCTCTAAACTTTAAAACCCCTTGCCAAAAACTATCTCCTCTATTCTGTAACTGTTTTTCTTGTTCTTTGATTTGGGATAATTGAGACTCAAGGATTTTCAATAAAGAAGTTTTATCTTCTATAGATAAATTATCCAGAGATTTAATTATTTCTTGTAACGTCATGGTCAAACCTCCTAAATAATTATAAATGGTTAATTATTACTGCCAAACGTCTATTTATAGTATGACAAAATTTGCAGTCAGTTTTTGATCATCTTAGCTTGCCCCAGTGACCTCTGACTCCTGCTATAGTATGTAAAGAAATGTAAAGTAAATTATAAAAAGTGTCATGCAGGATAAGGTTATTGTCGTCGTTGGTGCTACCGGTGGGATTGGTTCAGCCTTAGCTCGGAAACTGGCCACCAATGGGGCTAAGTTGGTACTAGCAGCTAGAGATAAGGTAAAGTTAACAACATTGGCAAATGAGTTACCAGGGAAAGTTTTGACAGTACCCACGGATATTACTCAACCCCAACAGGTAGACGCATTAATACAAGCAACTTTGGCGCACTTCGGTCAAATTGATGTTTTGGTAAATGCTGCTGGTTTAGGTATCCTCAAACCCTACAACAACATAGAACCGGCAGAGTTAGATAGAATTTTGGATCTAAATTTAAAAGGCTGTTTTTACACCACTCAAGCTGCTGCCCAGGAAATGCAAAAACGTAGAGCTGGTCATATTTGTAATTTGGTAGGGATTTTAGGTAAGCATTCAATGGCCATGGCTGCGGCTTATTCCGCTTCTAAGTTTGGTGTTGTGGGTTTTAGCAAGTGCATGGCTGAAGAACTCAAACGCTTTGGTATTAAGTTCACCCTGTTCTATTTTGGTGGGGTAGATTCTCCTTTTTGGGACAACGTGAGTTTGAAGGTAGACAGGAAAAGAATGCTGAGTTGTGAAACTGCGGCTAATGCTATTTTCTACGCCGTATCTGCTGAACCTCAAGCTGTACCAATGGAAATTAACATTCAACCTGATAATCATCTGTTTTTCTAAATTCAGAATTCTTACTGAGGAAAGACACGTAAATTTAGCAGAAAAGGCAAAATTTACTGATAATAAGCTGTTGCTCTGGATTTTCAGAAATTATGCTCCAAATTGATCACGTTCACTTCTATGTAGAAGATGCCCAAGCGTGGCGCGATTGGTTTGTCAAATATCTGGGGTTTCAAGCAGTAGTTAGTCCGATTTTCCCTACCCCTGTGCATCAGGGAAAATCGTTTCACACTTACACAGAAGTTGTGAAAAATGGCAATGTCCACTTTTTACTATCTTCAGCATTGTTGCCCACCAGCCCTGTAGCGGAATTTTTACGTCTTCACCCCCCCGGTGTTGCAGATGTGGCTTTCGCTGTGGCAGATGTGGCAGCAGTGACGGCAAAAGCAGCCGCCAACGGTGCTAAAATACTGCAACCTGTCCAAGATGGTGTATCTTGCAAATACTCAAAAATTGCAGCTTGGGGTAGATTGACTCATACATTAGTTGAAAGGACTATTATTGGTAGTCAGTTACAATTAGGAATTGATGATAGTTTTACAGCTATAGATCATGTCGTTTTAAATGTGGCTGTTGGTGATTTAGCTGGTGCTGTCAGTTGGTATCAAAGCATCCTCGATTTTCAACCCCAACAAAGTTTTAAGATTCAAACTGATCGTTCTGGTTTGCACAGTCAGGTGATGATTTCGCCCAACGGTAAGGTACAATTACCGATTAATGAGCCGGCTTCAGCTAATTCTCAAATTCAGGAGTTTTTAGAGGTGAATCGGGGTCCTGGTGTTCAACATATCGCTTTACGTACCCCAAATCTGATCAGTGCGATCGCTCGTTTTCGTACTGCTGGTTTATCTTTTCTCTCTGTTCCTAACAGCTACTATACACAATTACAACAGCGTTTAGAACTGCCTTTATCATCCCCAGAACTGCAAGCGATCGCTCAACAACAAATTTTGGTTGATTGTCAAAAAGATGCACCTTTAGGGGCTTTGCTATTGCAGATTTTTACTCAGCCGATTTTTAATGAACCTACCTTTTTCTTTGAATTTATTGAACGTCGTTCCCAAGCTGCTGGTTTCGGTGAAGGTAACTTTCGCGCTTTATTTGAAGCTATTGAAAGCGAACAAGTTAAACGCGGGTTTGTCAGTGGTCATTAGTCATTAGTTATTCCCCCCTGTTCCCTGTTCCCTGTTCCCTGTTCCCTCTTACCTGAGATAATGTGAAAAAAATTAACATTATCAACTAATGCTGAGATTAATTACAGATTTTGATGGACCGATTATGGATGTTTCCGAACGCTACTATCGTGTTTATCAATTGTGTTTGCAGAAAACCAGATATCCTGATCAAGCAGTGACAGAACTTTCTAAAGCGGAATTTTGGCAACTCAAGCGATCGCACACTCCCGAAAAAGAAATTGCTTTCAAATCTGGTTTAAATGCCGAACAGGCACAGGAATTTACCAAAATTCGCAAGCAAACGGTACATACACAACCTTATTTTCAGTATGATAGCCTTGTTCCCGGTGCGTTAGATGCCTTAGCCAAAGTTCAACAAGCTGGGATTGATTTAGTTGTGATGACAATGCGCCGAGTGCGAGAACTAGACTATGCTGTTAATAAATGCGATTTAGGGGGCTTTTTCCCAGAAAATCGCCGTTATTGTTTGAGTAACGACTATGTGAAAACCCGTGACATTGATGATAAACCTCTGTTGATGGCCAGGGCTTTAGCAGAACTTCCCCCTGCATCTGATACCTGGATGGTGGGAGATACAGAAGCCGATATCACAGCAGCAAAAAAACACGGTGTGAAGATGATCGCTGTAGAAAGTGGTATCCGCGATCGCACTCAATTAGAACTTTATCAACCTGACTTAATTGTTCAGGATTTAAGATCCACTGTAGATTTAATTCTCTCTGGTGTAAAGTTTTGAACCTAAAAAGGCTACTGAGCGGAAATTAATAATAACTTGAAGTTATTGATGATAGCGTTTCCTCATCACATGAGGTATATCATAGTCCCCTGCACGAAACAGCGGGGAGGGGGTTGGGGATGGGGTTCTTGTACCTAACTTAACCGAGAAACGCTATAACTCGTGAAAAAGGCGAGAGCAAATTATAGGGGAGAGAAATTAGAATTACTCCCCCCTGGTTTATATAGATTTAATCTGGAAAAATCGGCATAGGTTGCCCAATATTGGCAAAATTTTTATTATCTATTATACTTCCAGAAATAAACCTGTAGAGAATTGCTCCGCCAGAGAATAGCAGCTAAATTAGTCAACAAACAAGTAATTGCTAAACCCAGCAAAATATAAGTCGGTAACATCACCACACCAATGCTAAACCAAGTATAAACGTGCAGTATCATTACAAAAGCGAATATACTAGCAAATCCAGCAGCTTGCCATATTTGAACTGTGGGGCGGTTTATGAATGTGAGGATAATTGTCAACAATGTGGACAGGATGTTTGCGGGTATGAGAAAAGCACAAATACCTGCACAGTTGGCGCGAGAAAATTCAGATAAAGTGTTGAAATCGAGCATTAATTTATGGTAATAAGATTAGCTTATGATTACAAGTTTAACATTTATTTACCTCAATTAACCTTAGCGTAAGAGTGAGTAATCACCTAATTATTTTACATATTTTAAAGAATTCAGCAAACTAAGATCTTAAAATAGATAATCACCAGATGGTGGACAATGCCCACCATTGCTGAATTAACCCATCAAAATCACAGTATCGATAACGTGAATGACACCATTATCAGCATTAATATCTGCTGCTAAAACCGTGGCATTTTTCACCTCGAAACAACCATCATCACAATTAATCTGAATGGGAGAACCTTCCACAGAAGTCACCGTACCCAGTTTTCCTAAATCAGCTTGGGTCAGCCTTCCCGGAACGACATGATAGGTTAAAATTCTACTTAGCTGAGGAATATTCTGTAATAAAGTTGTAATTGTGCCAGGGGGTAACTTAGCAAAAGCATCATCCGTAGGGGCAAATACAGTGAATGGACCAGGACTTTTTAAAGTTTCCACTAAACCAGCAGCTTGCACAGCTGCCACCAGCGTTTTAAACGAATCATTACTAACTGCAATATCAACAATATCAGCCATTAATGTCACCTCATATCCGGCGAAAGTTCTAAAGAATAGTAAATCATGTTTAAGTTTTATTGATTTAAAATCCTGCTAAAATATCCCCTTATGATTTTCCTAAGATTCCTTGATAGATAAAATGGGCAATCTAAGTTATGCAATTCTGGGAACTGGTGCATTAGGCGGCTTCTATGGCGCTAAACTGGAAAAAGCTGGTAATAAAGTCCACTTTTTGGTCAAAAGTGATTATCCAGAGGTAAGTCAACATGGTTTAGTCGTCGAATCTAAAGACGGTAACTTTAACCTCCCCCAAGTTCAAGCATACAACGATGTAAAAAAAATGCCCCGCTGCGATGTGGTAGTAGTGGCATTGAAAACAACGCAAAACCATTTACTACCGCAGATATTACCACCAGTCATAAAGGATGATGGAGTGGTATTAGTATTGCAAAATGGCCTGGGTATAGAAGCCGAAGTTGCCCAAATAGTTGGTAATGTCAAAGTTATGGGTGGTTTATGTTTTCTCTGTTCCAACAAAGTGGGGCCAGGACATATCCGCCATCTAGACTATGGACAAATTACCCTGGGTGAATATGCCTCTAATTATCATCCTACCGGCATTACAGATAGAATCAAAGAAATTGCTGAAGATTTTCAAAATGCTGGAATTGCAATCGAATTAACAGAAGATTTATTATTAGGACGTTGGCAAAAACTGGTTTGGAATATTCCCTACAATGGTTTATCTGTAATTCTTAATGCCACAACTGATGAATTAATGGCAGATATTTCCACTCGTAATTTAGTAGAAAGTTTAATGTATGAAGTCACATTAGGGGCAAAAAGTACAGGGCGCATTATTCCGGAAAGTTTCATTCAAACCATGCTGGATTACACTATGAAAATGAAGCCATATCGCACTAGCATGAAAATTGATTTTGATGAATATCGTCCTTTAGAAGTAGAAGCAATTATTGGCAACCCATTAAGAACAGCAGCAGCACATGATGTAAGTTTACCGCAGATTCGTTGTTTATATCAACAGTTGAAATTTTTGGATGCAAGACTCAGAAATTCAAGCAGGAGTCAGGGTTCAGGAGTAAAACTGAACAATCAGAACCCCGACTCGTTCAAGAAATCGGGGATCTAAACCCGTACTGAAGTTAAACTTTCAAATCATGATCATTAGCTACTTCTGAAACAAGGGATTTGATTCTATCCAAAGCGGCGGGAATTGGTTGGTTTGTTGCTACTAACAGGGGAAAAAATATATGGAATAACACATCTCTCTTCTTGAAATTATTTAGAGGTTACAGGTGATAGGTGACAGGTAAGAGTTGTTTCTAATTACGTATCCCTATCCCTTACCAGAGCCTACGGCTCAATTACGAATTATCTTGTCCCCAATATTTCTGATAAAGGTTGGACAATATCAAAATGAAAGTTCCCTTTTACTGCTCGAAATAACTCAAATGTAGAACCTGGCGCACCAAAAAATGGACGCAGAAAACATCCTAATTGTACACCTACAAAACCGTAAAGAAATAAGCAGAATTTTAAAATTGTAGTCCGGGTTTTTTGCCTACTTCATCTATTATTCAGAATAATCACCACCAGAACCAAACTTCCAACTATCTACCCAACGATGCCAATAATATTGTTGATTTCTGGGGAGATTGTTAACTAAAAACTCTATCATTATACTTAGAGAAAATATTCCAGTAAAAACCCCCAGATTTACATAATGTAATATCCAATCCATTAAACTAAATAAACCGACTTGGGGAATAATCTTTGCAACTAATATGGGATGAGAAAAACCTGTTTTTAACAAAGTTTGTGTTAAAGCCGTAAACTGCACGACATCTTGTAAAAATGGTTTTAAAACAGGTGTTCCTAGCTGTTGCATTTCCGCAAACACAGCCGAGAGAAGTTGGTTAATTTGATTGGGGTGAATTTGTTGATTTATACCCACACTCATGGCTTTTTGAAATAACCACGTTACACTTAAACTAGGTTGATATGGCTGAAGTATAGTTAAAGCAGAAACTGATAGTTGATTTGTTTTTAATGCGTCCTCAATTCCCAAAGTTAATCTTTGTAAATGACGTACCATTGAACCAAAACCGCCAAAACTCAAAGGTGATTGATTTCCGCTACTATCACCCACTGGTAAAATGCGATTCCAAGGAGTTTGTAAAGGACTTTGACGATAACTAGGAAAGAAACCAAACAACGCCCGTTTAAAGTTTAATTGACTAATTTCTACACCTTGATAATCTGGTAAAAGGCGGAGATATTCCTCAAATAAATTTTCTAAACTCAAGCGTTGGGGTTCTGCATCCATATAGGTAAATAAATAAGTTGTTCTTCCATCTTTAGCTGGGAAAGCTTCCCAAAAGTATTGACATTGATTTTGTAAAGGCGTGAAAGATAACAACAAATCCCCTGAGTGATTTTCCGAAAAACCTGAGGCACAACTGCCGACAACTAAACAAAGTGCATCTGGTTTTTTTCCTTGACGCGCTTGTTTACTAATAGGTGAAAGATGTCCCATTCCATCAAGTAATAATCTGGCTTTAAACTCATTATTTACCATTACCCCATCGGGGTGAACCACTGCTTCGCTAAAGGGTGTATTTTCAAATAACTTTCCTCCAGCAGCGAGAAAGCGGGTTTTTAAAGTTGCGAGTAGATAAACAGGGTCTACACCAATATTGAGGACATCTTCTACCCAAACTTCTGTACCACCCTGAAAGCTGACTCGTGCGGGGTTATATTCGGTGACTATGGTTGTTTGTAATTCTGCTTCTGTCAGTAAGTCTAATTCTCGAAACACTGACAACTCTTTACGGGAAATATTCCATTCCTGTTCTCTCCCCTGCAAAATTCCCCTTTCTAGCAACGCTACCCGCACACCGCGCACAGCTAAAGCACAACCTATTAAAATTCCTAATGTTCCACCGCAGATTATTACATCCCAGTCTACAGAATTTAAAGGTTCTGGGTTTTTTTTGACTACTTCTGTGATGGTTTGGTTGTCAGTTCGCAGAGATGTTAAAATTTGGTCGGTGCGACGTAAATTGTTTAATACATTTCCGGGAAGTTGGGAGAGAATTTCTTCGGTTAAGGACATAATAGTTAATTTCAACAAATTAGATAAAGGATGCTTGGATACTTATCATATCTGTTTGGGCTGCTCATTGGTAATTCATAATTCATAATTGCTTGATACTAGAGGAATTGCGTCGTACTCAAGCTCTACTCGTAGAAACAGAACAAAATGCTAAAAAAATCTTGTCCTACGCCTGGGTATTGTAAAACTTCGCCAAATCAATAGACAAATATGTAGAAACCCAGCCCTATGTGCGATAGCGTAGGGCTGGGTAGTTCATTGGTAGATCATATTCAATTTGTCTGTCTATTGAATGACAATGTTCGATAATGCTTATGGTTTTAGTACAACCTTGATACAGCTATCCTGCTTGTGCTTAAAAATTTCATAGGCGTGGGGTGCTTGCTCCAGCGGTAGACTATGAGTGATGACGAAAGAAGGGTCGATATCGCCATTTTGGACACGCTCCAGTAGCAGATGCAGATATCTATGAACGTGAGTTTGTCCCATTTTGAATGTCAAACCTTTGTTCATGGCAGCACCCATTGGCATCTTGTCTATAAAGCCGCCATACACACCGGGAATTGATACAGTACCACCTTTGCGACAAGCCACAATTGCTTGCCGCAGCACATGGGGGCGATCGCTTTCTAAACGCACCGCTTGTTTGGCTTTATCATACAGACCTTCTAGACCCATACCGTGGGCTTCCATTCCCACCGCATCCATCACTGCATCAGGACCGCGCCCCCCTGTCATTTCTTTGAGAGCTTCACCAACATCAATTTCTTCAAAGTTGAGGACTTCTGCCTTGCCATCTTTAGCCATTTGTAGACGTTCAGGAACACGATCAATCGCAATTACCCGTTCAGCACCGAGCATATAAGCACTGCGAATAGCGAATTGTCCAACTGGTCCACAGCCCCAAATAGCAACAATATCACCCGGCTGAATATCACAGTTTTCCGCTGCCATATAGCCAGTGGGGAAGATATCTGTCAAAAATACGACTTGTTCATCCGTCAGTCCATCAGGAATCTTCAACAAACCGACATCAGCAAAGGGAACACGAGCATATTCAGCTTGACCGCCAGCATAGCCACCCAGCATATGAGAATAGCCGAAAATACCAGATGGGGAATGACCCATGATTTTTTCTGCCATCCAGGCATTCGGGTTAGAGTTATCGCAAAGTGACCATAAATCTCTTTTACAGAAGAAACAACCACCGCAGGAAATCGGAAATGGTACAACCACGCGATCGCCTACCTTGATATTTTTGACCGCCTTGCCTAGCTCAACAACCTCCCCCATAAATTCATGTCCCAGGATGTCGCCCTTTTCCATGGTGGGGATGTAGCCGTCATAAATATGCAGATCAGAGCCGCAAATTGCCGTTGTCGTGATTTTAACAATAGCATCACGTGGATTAAGGATTTTTGGATCGGGTACACTTTCTAAGCGCACATCGTTATTACCATACCAACAAACTGCTTTCATAATAATTTTTGGTGATTGATGATTAGTGATTGGTGATTGATGATTGGGAAAAGGCAATAGGGAAGATCATCTCTCCTTGCTCTCTATTACCCATTGCCTTTTGGTTGACCTTCTATGGTGGCAATTTCCCCAGCTTCCGCCATCATTTTGAAGCGGTGCAAATCGTCTGCCAGTTGCTGTTTTGGTTCCTTACCAAAGAGTTTGGCTACAGCATCTCCAATTGCTCCACCAGGAGGATTATATTCAGTCACGACTTTTACCTCAGTACCGCGATTGCCGGGTGCTGGCTGGAAGCTGACAGAACCAGAGTTATCAACGTCTGCGCCTTGAACCGAAGCCCAAGAAATCAATTCGTTTTCCCGATCTTCGATGATGACTGCATCCCACTCAATGCTGCTGTCTAATGGACCACGGGTGATCCAGTGTGAACGCCTATCGTTGTATACTTTCACTTCTTTGAGATGCTTCATGAAGAGCGGCAAGTTCTCAAAGTTATGCCAAAAGCGGTAGAGTTCGTCTGCCCCTTTGTTAATCGTCACTACCTTTTCAACTTTATTAGCATGGTTCATGACCAGTGCCTCCGGTACTTGCTGTATATTTTTTTCTTGGAGTTTAGTGGGTCATGAACTATGGATTCAGCACCACCAATGGAAATTCCTTTTCAGATTAGACAAATTTGAGAGTTCAAACTCCAATATCATTTATAGGTAAAAATGAATTATTTATACCCTTTCAATAGTCTTAGTTTTCAACTATTTTGATAGTCCAAAAGTAGTAATTGCCTATTTAGAGGTTTGTAGACAGGACTTCAGATCTATAAATTGTGTAGTTTCTGATTCAGGATGATAGCAACCTAGAAACCCCTTTTTACTATAGGGATTCTCGGCTCTACAATCTTTGGCGGAGATGTCTAATATCAATACTGACTATTAGATATAGGACTCCTATTTGATTATTGAACAAGACTCAGTACACACGGAAAATCTTCTTACCTGTTCCCTGTTCTCTGTTGCCTGTTCCCTGCCTCTACGAAATATTCATAAATCAAATCGGATCAATATATGATATGTCCTAAAATTAAACTTCGCAAAAAAAAGTGGTAGAAGAATAAATTGAGTATCTACCACTTTCAGCTAAATAGGTTATTCGGTTGAGCCTCACTTACAGGGTAAGTTGTCATCAATAAAGGAATAAACTACTCAATTTGTTCGGGCTTGAGTATTTGCGTCTTGGGGCGGAACAAAATCTTAATTACTAATTCTTTTCCAAGTCAGTTCTCTTGTATTTTCATCCCAATACCAACGTAATAAACTAGCAGATTGATGGGGGGTAAGTGTGGGTAAATTCAGGGATTTTCTAGGTGCATCTGTAGCTAAGAAAATGGCTGTTTCAACATCACAAATCCCCCATTTTACCAAATTTTGTACTCCCGTCAATAAAGGTAAAGTTGTACCCGATAAAGTCCCATCTGCTAATCTAGCTGTACCATTTTTAACTGTAATTTTCCGATCATCCCAAGGATACACACCATCTGGTAATCCTAACGGTGCTAAAGCATCACTGACTAGAAATAAACCTTTACTAGCACGCAAGAGAATTTCTAACATGATGGGGACAACGTGCTGTCCATCAGCGATAAAACTAGACATCACATGGGGATGGTTCATAGCTGCACCTAATAATCCCGGTTCGCGGTGATGTAACGGTGGCATAGCATTGAAGGCATGAGTTACCATTGTTGCACCGGCATCAAATGCTTGTTGTGCTTGTGCTGCTGTGGCTTGGGAATGTCCTAAACTAACAGTGATACCCAAGGAACACAAATAGGGGATCACCTCCCCGGTGGGATCTAATTCTGGTGCTAGGGTGATGATTTTGACAACTGAGGCGTAGTTACCTAATACCCGCTTGACTTCGTTCATCGTCAAGGGTAATAAATATTCTGCTGGATGTGCGCCTCGTTTACCATAATTCAAAAATGGTCCTTCGAGATGGACTCCGAGAATTTTTGCGCCGGATTTTTGATTATAGTTGGAGATGAGAGAGAGCGATCGCTGGATATTTTCTACAGAAGTCGTCACCAGAGTTGGTAAATAACCATCAACTCCTGCATCCCATAAAAACTGGGATATTTGATCTAACTGCTGGATATCTTTTTGCGTCAACTCAGGAAAAGCTAAACCTAGTCCCCCATTAATTTGTAAATCAACACCACCTAAAGATATCCAATCACCACCGACATCCAAAATTTGTAAATCTTTTGGTGAAACTCGTTGACAAACTCTGCCCATGGGCAAAATTTGCTCAATTATACCATCTTCATTTACCCAAATCATCTGCAAATCTTGATAACCGGGTACTCTTGCATTGATAATATCTACGTTTGACAGGATGGGATTTGGTGTTGCTTTGGTCATTACCCTAGCCAGAAACAGCTACATCTCAACCGATTGTAGATGGAAAAACTAGCAATTCAACTAAAATTGTATGAGTCTTGAAATTGGTATTATCATGGGCAGTGATTCCGATTTGCCCACAATGAAAGATGCGATCGCTGTTTGTGAGGAATTTGGAATTGAATACGAAGTAGCCATAGTATCTGCCCATCGTACCCCAGAACGCATGGTGGAATATGCCCAAACCGCACACCAACGAGGTATCAAAGTAATTATCGCTGGTGCTGGTGGTGCTGCCCATCTGCCTGGTATGGTAGCATCTTTAACCCCATTACCTGTAATTGGTGTTCCCGTAGCTACTCGCAATTTACAAGGTGTAGATTCTTTATATTCTATTGTGCAGATGCCAGCAGGTATTCCCGTTGCTACAGTGGCTATTGGTAATGCTAAAAATGCCGGACTCTTAGCAGTGCAGATCCTCGCTACTCACCAACCAGAACTGCTGCAACAAGTCCAGGCATATCGTCAAAGCTTATGTGATATGGTAATGAATAAACAAAGCAAATTGCAAGAGTTGGGCTATCAACAATATTTACAGCAGATGTTTTAGCTTTTAGCGATCGCCCTACCAATAGAAAACGAATAGCAAAAAATGTAACTTCAGCTTACTTTTTTGCTAAAATTCTCCTACACTATTAGTTACCTTATAATGGCTGTTGAATTGCTTGCATAATAACTTTTTAATATATTAAATGATTAAATGATTAATAATTTATATACTTAAGAAATATATGCTTTGAAGGTACACTGCTAATAGCGGCAAATGCTGATATTGCCAGGGTGATACAGGATATATCGACCTTCCCTTATTTTATCTATCTAGAAGCATAATTTATATCAAAATCCAAAAAATTGTATTTTACGATACAGAACATTTAACTGTATTAAATAAAATTTAACTTTATTAAATACACAATCAATCAAATTTATTTCCTTGTTGTTTCACCAACTCAAAGCAGGAGTTAATCTAACTAATTCCTGTATATTCTCGTTCTCAATCATTCATTATTCAATTAACTGCATTGTGCCAGATTAAAAACTGCACCTTGACGAGTGATCATCCTTCATGAGAAATAGGGAATTGTTAATAAAAACAAACTTCTCAGCCCTTTTAGCATAAGGGCTAATGCCTCTTATGCTATTCAAACTAAATGTGTTTTAGCAAAGATAAAAAACATCTAGAAACTAAAACATCAAAACCATGAGTTTTCAGATTTATTAGCAAAAATCTTGTGCAATTACCCCAATTAAACTAATTTATTTGGGTAAGCCAAAGAAAATCAATTGAAGCTTTTCTAGCCATACAAACAGCAATGAATAAACGCATTAGTCCCTTACACCGCCTACTAGCACTAGCTATAGGCTCAATGGTCTTTGCAATTTTCGCTCCCACAGTTGTACAAGCAGCAGATCCGCCAACAGTACAATCTTTAGCGGACACAACAACAAAATTACAAATTTCCATTGATACCACCTGGGTACTACTCACTGGCTTTTTAGTCTTCTTCATGCAAACCGGTTTCTCGATGTTAGAAGCAGGTTTACTGCGACAAAGAGGAGTAGTTAACGCCTTACTAGAGAACTTCGTTGATGCAGCCGTAACTATTTTGGTTTGGTGGGGTATTGGCTTTGGTATCGCTTTCGGTACAAGTGCGGGGGGTTTCATTGGCACAGATACCTTTTTTCTGAGTCAATTACCCGGTGCAGATGGTAGCTACCCGATGGGCGCACCTGGTTCCACTGCTGCAATTAATACCTATACCTTATTCTTCTTCCAATTTGCCTTTGCTGCTACCGCTAGTACCATCACTACCGGTTCAATGGCGGGAAGAACAGACTTTATCGGTGACTTAATTTACAGCGCCATCATGGGTGCATTTAGTTACCCACTTATTGTTCACTGGGTCTGGAACTCCAACGGCTGGTTATTTAAAATGGGTTTCCTCGACTTTGCTGGTAGTACAGTAGTTCACACCGTTGGCGGTTGGACAGCGATAGTTGGGGCTTATTTACTTGGTCCTCGTCCTGGACGTACACCTTGGGGAACACTCCCACCTGCACACAATTTAGGTTTAGCAGCCTTGGGAACCATGATTTTGTGGTTTGGTTGGTACGGTTTCAACCCTGGTTCTACCCTCAGCACTGGTAATACTGGTTTAATTGGGTTAGTCATCCTCAATACTACTTTAGGTGCTGGTGGTGGCGCTTTATCAGCCATGTTTTACCAGTTTTTCCGTTCCGGTAAATGGGACCTAGTTTATTGTTTGAATGGTTCTTTAGCTGGTTTAGTAGGAGTTACCGCCGGTTGTGCTTTTATTCTCCCTTGGGCTGCGGTTTTAATTGGCTTAACCGGGGGAATTTTAGTAGTGCTGGGAATTGACTTAATTGAAGCAATGCACATTGATGACCCTGTAAGTGCCTTTGCAGTTCACGGTATCAATGGCATGATGGGTACTTTAGCGATCGGTTTTTTAGGTCAAAAAGAACTCACTGGTGGTAAAGCTGGTCTACTTTTAGGTGGTGGTTTTGACTTACTGGGTGTGCAAATTTTGGGTCTAGTTGCTGTCAGTGCATTTACTATAGCTTTTGCCTTTGCAATGTTCTTGGGATTAAAAGCTATTGGTAAATTCCGTGTTGATCCTGAAGCTGATAAAATCGGGATTGATGCTTACGAACACGGCGCTACTGTTTGGCCTGATGTTTACGCAGTGGAAGAGTTTGTTGAAGAACAACAAAATCATTCTAAAAAGCCTCGCATTGGTGCTTTTGAGGGTGAATAAATCTGATCTTGATTTAGTCATCATTGATAAATAATTAGATCCCCGATTTTTTGGAGAAGTCGGGGATTTTTATATTTCACGTAATCTCCGTTAGGATATCCCGCAGGGTAGGCGCTAAGGAGCGAAGGAAGAAAGGAAGAGTTCGGTTACAATGAGAATAGGGAAACACGGAACCTAGATTTATTCTTATGAATTTACGAGATAAAATTATTGCTCAAATTCGGGAAATACCAGACTCTTTAGTTCAGGAAGTTAGTGATTTTATCGACTTTCTATTAATTAAGCATAGCGGTAATCAATGGGAATTGTGGCTAGAGTTTAAAGAATCTCTGGATATTGAGGAATATGATTTTGCTGACTATTTATCTGATTTAGAAGATGATGAAATTAAACAGAAGAAACTGATTGATGAACAAGCCGCACGAGATGATTTTTGGGCTAAAAGAGATGCAGAAATAAAACAAAAAAATAATACATAATTTGAGTAGGTTGGGTTAAGTGAAGCGCAACCCAACACCAAATTACTAAAAATTGGGTTTCCTTACGTCAACCCAACCTACTTTACTGTAGTTCTTTCCGTCTCAGAATATCAAAGATTGACTAGATTGCTAAAAGATGAATTTCAACAATTTTGTGATCAAATTGGTGAAAATGCTGAAGCCAAAGGTATGACAGAAGAAAAACTTAAAGAAATTCTTGAGAGTGATGATAAAAGTTAAACAATAACCTACTCTTTTCGTCTCTGCGCCTCTGCGTCTTTGCGTGAGCATTATTCCATCACATCAAACCACACAGGGGATAAATCATCAACCTGCCCATTGTAATTAATAGTAATTTCTTCACCTTTCCTGATATCTTTATAAGCAATAATCTCAATTATATTTTTAGCAAAATTCTTCACATACAAAGCATTAGGATGATAGGAATGATTAAAAAGTGACGCAAAGCCTAAAGCTATAGCGCCACTTTCTCCATGCCAACCAAAATAATAATTAAGTAAAACAGTTTTAGTAATTAACTTAACTTGTTGTTTAGGGATAACAATCACTGGGGCTGTTTCAATTAATTCGCCTTTAGCAAAATCTTGATGAGCAAATATACCTCTACCTTTAACTTCTGTATCACGAAATACTAGCATATTGCAATTCTATCTGATTACTCATTACTACAGATAGACGCAGAGAAAACGAAGACAAATTTTTGTCACTGACTTACGGCTGCTATAGTCACTATAAAGTCAAGGATTAGAGATGTTATCAAAATTTCCGTAAAATTTAATTTTTTGGGGAATATTATGTGCAGAATGGAGAATATTCATGTTATTATAAATATCCCATGCTAACTATCATTGGTTGTGGCAATCTCAATCGTAATGACGATGCTGTAGGCGTAATCATCGCCCAACGTTTACAGCAATATCTCGCCCAAAATACTCACCCCCAAGTCCGCGTTTTTGATTGTGGTACTGCGGGAATGGAAGTGATGTTTCAAGCGAGAGGAAGTGAAAAATTAATTATTCTTGATGCTAGTTGCACAGATTCCGAAGCAGGTGCTATATTTAAAGTCCCAGGGAAAGAACTAGAAGCTCTACCAGAACCTAGTTATAACCTGCATGATTTTCGTTGGGATCATGCTTTAGCTGCGGGGAGAAAAATCTTTAAAGATGATTTCCCCCAAGATGTGACTGTTTATTTAATTGAAGCTGCAAATCTTGGTTTTGGACTAGATTTAAGTCCTGCTGTTCAACATTCTGTTGATTTAGTTTTGGCAGAACTAATCACAATTATAAACCAGAATGTGACGGCATAATTAACAATCTCAAATCCAAAATCCAAAATCCAAAATCCAAAATCTAGTTATGCCCAGTCACGGTAAACTGATAGTTCATCTACCCTCATTTCAAACGGTACAGCGTTAGCTTCTGGGGGACAGACGCGAATTTTTGCACTGCTGACAATGCTATAAAGTAAACTGGCCATTGGCACGATTTTCTGCAAAATTCGCCAGTTGGTAACTTGGTCTGGGCATTCAATTACTAAAGTCATAGCACTAGCATGAGTTGTCATATACCAACGACAATGAGACAACAGATTTTGAAGTGTGCGATCGCATCCTTGATAAAAGTAACGGCTAATAGAATACTCTAGCTGTTGTCTCAGGATAATATCGGCTGATGTTGCTTGCATAGGGTGCTTATCATCAGCATTGAATTCTGATTCTCTTCTGGCCATTTCTCTTGATTTTCCTATTTTACTTACCAATTGCCATTACATAAAGAACATCCTTATTGGTTCCTAGAAACGCTTGGGCTTCATCATCATAAAAAGCACCAATACCACTACAATCTATTCCCCAATAATTGCTGGATAGATATACTCTCTGTCCGATCAAACCAGCTAATTGCACAGCAGTTTGATAACTCAAATAATCGGACACAAAAAACAAAGTTACAGCGCAGTCTTTAGCCAGCGCCTGATTAATGCACAAGTAACCTGTTTTTTCGCTAAATTCACCCGACTCAATGAGATTCCTACCGTTATATAAACCGGGTGTCATGCCTTCAACACGATGCACCGCCGAGTAAATTTCTATTTTCTCAAAATTTTCTGTTGGGATTGGTTGCTGTATATCTTGCCAAATTTGCCAATAGATTTTTTGATCAATAGACTGCCTTTGAAAACGTCGAATAGAACGCCTATTCCAAACGTTCTCAAAAAACCGTTCTCGGTGAAAATTAAATTGAGGATGTTCTAGCTTTTGCTGGTGACTAGGTTGCATTGATGTTGCTTGATAGGCATCTTCAATGAATTGATTAGCTTGAAAATAGTCAGTACCACAAACAAAAGGAACTGATAACCTCAAGCGTCTGACTGGATTTTCGTGTGTCTCTCCCGATATCACACAACTACTAATAAACTCCTTATTCTCAAATCCTAAATCAGCATTGAGAGAGAGTTTATCAAAGTCAAAGATTAAGTTGATGTTTTTTTCATGAAGATATGCTGAAGCTGCAATAGCACCCAAATGGTGTCCGCTATCCAATAAGCAATATCTAATGCTCCTGTCTTGATATTTCCAGCTAGACCTATGATAAACACAACTAACTAAAAAAATGAAGCCATTGATACGTTTATTGGGTATAATATAACTTTCTAAACCATCATCAATTAATTCATAAATCAACGTCAGACAATTATTCTCAACTTCGAGATGGTAGATGCCGTCTATAAATCCTTCAACACCACGAATCTGGATATAAACTTCCGTCGGATATAACGCCCCCGCTGAGGGATTTACCCGTAATTGATAGGGTTCGTTTTTGTAAATCTTCTCAAAAGTAATGGCGCTTGTTAACCTGATAAAAGCATGAATGGGATTATCGGGAATTAATTTCACTCGCCGATAAAATTTGGGATAAACTTTAAAGGCGCGGGGTTGAGTTGAGGCATCCACATAATTTGGATTCATCTGCACCGATAGGTAAGAATGCTTGGTAGCCTGGTGAAAGGCTGTTCCAGAAAGCTTACTGTGTGGCATTTTTAAGTAACCTTAAAACTTCTATATTGCTGGCAAAGTCAATTGCTTTATAGTCATCCAAATTTTGCAAATTCATGTTAGGATTATGTTGTAATAGCAATCTCACTACTTCTGTCTTTCCAGCCGATGCACCATACATCAGGACAGTTGCGCCATTATCATTTTGATTGTTAATATCGATGTTGGCATCTAGCAGCAAATTGATTAAATCGTAGCGATCGCCAAAACAAGCAAACCACAGAGCATTATTGTGATCATTGTTTGTGGCGTTGATATCCACACCCGCATCTATCAGTTGTTTCACAATCGCGTATAATCCCTCCCTGGTAGCTTTCATTAAAGGTGTATCACCATTTTCACCACGCTGATTTAAATCCTCAGCGTTGTAACCTTTTGTGTTTAGCCATTGGCTAGTTGCTGCACTCAAATTTGGTTGATTTGTTTGACTCATAATTAGTTTTAGAAAAACAACTAAAGTAAGAATTCAGGAGTCAGGAGTCAGGAGTCAAAATATTTGCTTGCATCAGGAATATAGAGGAGCAAGTTATTAAAGAAATTATCAAGCTCGACTTAAAAGCCCTGATTCCTACTGAATTTTGTATTCTGAATCCTTAACAACTAAAAACATAATGGTGAGCAAAGCCCACCATATTTAAAAATCCTATTAGAGTTCTGAAAAACCAGCAGTAGCTGTTGAACAATTGCAATACCAATTCTCTGTGAAGTTGCCACAAATTAGATCCCCCCAACCCCCCTTAAAAAGGGGGGCTAAGAGAAATTTTATTTATCACCCTGGAAGAGAAAAGGTTTGAGGGAGCGACAAGGTATGTACAACATTAACTGATAGTGCAGCGTGGCGTGAGCCACTGACAGAACTAAGATACAAACAGACCTTTCACTCTGTCACTTATCACCTACTAAGTCTGTTATCCTACAGCTACTGGTTGTGCTTCTTCAGAAAACATCTTTCTAGCAGTTTTGCCTGGTTTTGGTACACCATAAAAAGTGGCTTCTGCTTCGAGTTCGTCTACTATATCCCAAGCTTCAATTGCGCGTTTAGAATCTGCACCATAGTTAGCAGCAATTGAGCGAGCTTCAGAGATAGCTTTTTGAATCTCTTTGCGTAAGAATTTTAATTTTGGTTTATCGACAAAGTTACCCTTGGTGAGTATATCGGTAACAGAAATAATGCCTAATAATTCACCTTGGATAACCGGCGCACGCCACACACCAGTATTAGCAAATAACCGCGCTACATATTCAATATCTAGATCAGGATTGACAACAACGCAGGGTTTAGTCATCACCTCGTAAACATGAACCCGTTCGGGATCTCTGCCAAAAGCAGCAACTTTGCCTACAATATCCATTTCTGTCACCATACCGTAAGCATCGCCACTGTGACGAGGTTCAACAACTAAAGCCCGCAGTTCTTTGAGCCTCATTAGTTTGACTGCTTCTGCTACGGTTGCGGAACCGCGAATAGTAGCAACATCTTGAGTCATAATTTGTTTGGCTCTCATAATTCCTGCTCCTTAAGTTCGGTTTAGCGAATCAGTGAATTACTTCTAAACTGCTGCGGTTTTTCCTAAACTTTATCTCGGTAGCCTGCACCTTAATCAATAGAAATTGAATTGTGAGGCGTTATATTTACTGGCTAAAAAAGCAATTACTTTAATTAGATATTCCTGAGCCGGAGTGTTAAAAATCCTAGAGATTTTAATGAATCCGGTGATTTTGGGAATAAGGTTTACGCAGTTTCTCTATATTTTTATCTAGCTTTCTTACTCTTTACCTTTGTTGTAGGTTAACCAGGAATCAAGTAAGAATGTTTGTGCTAACTCTGTAACCGCTTTTTGTTGAGGTTTAGGTTCACTGCCAACAATTTAGCTTACTTATATATTATCACTCTGATAAGCTGGAATTATGAATGATTTATAAAGATCCACCCATTTTTGACCATAAATCTGATTAAAAAATTGTTAAATGGACTACAGAAGCAGGAAATTATAGTCCATGTTTTAGATATTGGATATTACGATTTGTTATATGATTTATTGGTTATACAATATAGAAATTGCCATTAAAATAATATGAAATTTAGCTGATCAAAATAATATCCTCGATTTCTTTAATAAGTGGAGGATATAAATTTTTGCCAAATATAGTTATAACTTGTAGTCAAGTGATACCGTTTTTGGTTATTCTACTTGTAGATTAGGTATTAATAATCTGGGCTAACTGATCAATATATTAAATACTGACCACGTATACCTGCAATTGCAACTGTGAGTCTATGCTGTTACCAATAGAAGTAGCAAATCAAACTTTATATGACCAAGATTATTATCTTTGGTTGCGGACAACTATTAATCAGCTTCGTGCTGGGCAATTTTCATCTGTGGATTTAGAGAATTTGATTGAAGAATTAGAAACTATGGGGAGAAGTCAAAAGCGAGCTATAGAAAGTTTATTAATTAGATTACTCGAACATCTGCTCAAACTTAAATATTTGGATAGTGAAAGAGAGCGTAAGGAAGGACATTGGAAAGGGGAAATCAGGACTTTTCGGAGACAGATAAAAAAAGAACTTAAAGATAGTCCTAGTCTGAAACCTTACATTTTAGAAATCTTTGATGAATGTTATGAAGAAGCAAGAAAAGAAGGCAGCGATAGGTCACAACTTCCCCTGGATACATTTCCGATCAATCCTATTGGTTCTTTAGAGCAGGTTTTAGATGATAACTGGTTTGCTGGATAGGAATAATACTAAAATTTTTGCTAATTGGTATAAAGACACTATACAATAGACATCTCCGGTAATTAAATGTGCGTGGTTTGAAACCCTTGTAGAGACGTTCCGGCGGAACGTCTCTACCATATTTCCGGAGAGACGTTCCGGCGGAACGTCTCTACCATATTTCCGGAGAGGTCTAATAAATTATTCTATAACTCTGATCTTAAGAATATATATGGATAGCTATCAGATAAAGCTAGAGCTTACTAAAACTCATCATGATGCCTGTTTTAGCTTTGACCTAAACCCTCGCTTTGGAGATATTATTAATGGTAATATATCTTCTAAACAGGTAAAATCACCGTTTGCAAAGGATATTAGTGCTGGCAAAAATACCTATGTTTATGATGCTCATACATACCATACCAAAGTTCCACCACAAGGAATTAAACCATTGATTGAGTATTATACCAATCCTGGTGATGTTGTTTTAGATCCATTTTGCGGTTCAGGGATGACAGGAGTAGCAGCAACAGAGTTAGGACGTAAAGCCCTACTATCAGATTTGTCTCCCGCAGCAGCATTTATAACTTATAACTTAAACACACCGATAGATGCTGATCTATATCTAAATGCAATTAATGAAATTTTAAATCGAGCAGCTTCTCTTGAAAAAAAACTTTATACAACCTACTGTCGAGATTGTGGTTCACCAGCCAAAGTTTTATATACAGTTTGGAGCTACGGCTTAATATGTCAAAATTGTCAGCAAGAGTTTATATTTTGGGATGTCGGACGTGATGAAAAAGCGTCAGTGAGAGAAAGCAAAATAAAAAAAGAAGTGAACTGTCCTCACTGTAATGTATTGTTAAAGAGACGTAACCTCAAACGCACGCAACGTTATCCTGTAGCGGTCGGTTATAAATGTTGTGGTAGCCGACTAAAAGAAAGTTGTGTACCTTTAAATAATTTCGATTGTGAATTAATCAACTCAATAGAACAATCGCCAATGCCTAAAAATTTGTGGTATCCACAAAATACTATTCCTGAAGGAGTAAATACACGGCAACCAATTCTGGCGGGAATTAAAACTATTGACCAATGTTATACTCGTCGCGCTTTATATGCAATGTCATTTCTCTGGCAAGAAGCATCAAGCTGGCCTGATATAAAAGTCAGAGATAAACTTTTGTTCACACTTACATCCCTATACCAAAGGATAACCGTATTCAGTGAATTTCGTTTTTGGGGGGGCAGTGGTAATACTGCTAATTTTCATGTACCAACCGTAATGAATGAGCAAAATGTTTTTCAGGTCTTTAAAAGAAAAGCTCAAACCATTAGTTGGTATTTTCGTGAGTCTGCTCATATTCCTCGTACAGTTCGAGTCAGTACACAATCTGCGTGCAATTTAAAGCAAATACCAGATAAATCAGTCGATTATGTTTTCACTGATCCGCCTTTTGGAGCTAATATCAATTACTCAGAAATGAATTTGCTTTGGGAAAGCTGGCTTCAGCATTGGACTGATAATAAAGAAGAAGCAATAGTCAATCCAGTTCAAGGTAAAAGCTATCAAGAATATAAGAATTTACTTCTCAAAGCATTTTCTGAAATTAAACGAGTCTTGAAAGATGGTAGTTGGTTAACAGTTGCCTTTCATAACTCGTCTGAAAAAGCATGGGTTGTGATTCAAGAAGCTTTAGCTGATGCTGGGTTTCAAATTAAAGGAACTCAGATTTTTGATAAGAAACATGGTACTTTTAAGATGTTTGTTTCTGATAATGCGGTTGGCTATGATTTAATTATTAATTGCCAAAAATCACATTCATTAAAAGTTATTTCTCAACCTATGCTAGAAGTCAGGGAGCAGGCGAGGGAGTTTATTAAGGAATATTTAGCTAATGGGAATATTTTGACAAAAGACTTTCTGCACGTTGCCCGTCAGTCTGAATTTGATTACCGACGCTTATATTCTGCTTGGCTGGCTAAAACTGTAAAAGAAAGTTTAGTTTCTATAGATTTTGAAACTTTTAGAGAAATAGTTGATCAAGTACAAGTGGAAAAAAAATAGATGCGCCGACCTTTAACAATGCCAGCTTTTACCATAGAAGAATATGAGCAAGCACATAAATTTCTAGCCATTAAAGTAGCTTACATGATGGGTCGCAAATTTGAAGAAGGAGATTGGTCTGATGTTTACTGTCGAGCGAAGGGAATTCCGAAAGTTGGTTGGTCAAATTTAAATATTGATGTCATGTATGGTTTGTTAGGAGTAGAACATAAAATGCTTTGCTATCGTTCAAAACCTGACTTAAGAGATGCTTGTGGTACAACATTGATGCATCCCGCAGCTACAAGATCAATCCGCATACCCGCCAATGATACAGACCCTAATGAAGTAATGCGTGATGTTCTGGGACAATATGCCGAACTTATTAACCGACGAAGAGAGAGAGTGCGTCAACAAGCAAATTCTATAGGAGAGCCTGATATGCGAGTTGGATGGTTACTTTGGCAAGAAAGTTTACAACAGTTCTTATATTTTGAAGAGGAAATGCTCATTCCTAATCCAGAAGATTACTATGCTGTATGGAAACCATCTGGTGGAGGTTCAAGAAAAGAGAGCAAAAATTTGTGGATTTATGAAGCAGAAACAGATAAAAAGAGATATTCTGTGACAACTTCAGCAGGCGCTAAAATTCAACCATATTTTGATATTCCATCTCCAACAGATCCCAATATTTATATATTCACTGTAATTGGGGAAGTTGTAGATACTGGTTTGATTAGAGTGTGGTTAACAGAAGCGACTAAGAAAGAATTAGAGAGACTAATTAGTTCACTTGACACGACAGTTATGAGTGAAACAATTTTGGATGTAGTTGCTGAACTTTCTGAAATACCATCTGCTGAATTTGAGAATTTTGAAACTGGTTACTCCTTAGTTATAACCAGAGAAGCTTATGCTGCATTACAAGAAAAATTACCGGGAGTTAATGATGATCACTGCTTTAGGTTGTTAGGTCAATATTTGCAGCATCATAATGACTGAAATGTTCCTTGTTGCTCTTGCTAAGTATTAACTATCTAGGTAAATAAATGTTAATAATGGTGCAATAAGTTTGGATAATTTAACCCTCAATCACACGCACATAAATAGCCCGTGCTGTTTCCCTATCTATAGTCATAGGTATATTACCAGCTTTAATCACAAAAGCCGGAAAGTGTTGGTCTACAATAATTGAAGTTCCTGTTTTTATGCCCATTGATATAAGCTTTTTTCTAATGAGTTCATCCTGAGTTTTACAGACGGTAACAATTCCCTGTTCACCAGGTTTCAGCAATTCTAAAGAACAACCCATCACACTAAAACGAGTAAACATAGCACGATAATAATTAAAAGTGAAAATTGAAATGATGAAAGATGATAAACATCCTCCATCATGATTAAAGTAGCGGTTTAGGAATCCTAAAAATCTACTAACTTGAGATTAAGCAAGGTAAGGTTCTTGGTGGGTTTTGATTGTGCAGTTAGAGCGGGGGTAGGTAACACACAACAGAGCGAATCCTTTGCCCATTTGTTCATCATCTAGGAAGGATTGATCATCTTGATTGATTTCACCTTCAACTACTTTACCTACACAGCTAGAGCAAGCACCAGAGTGACAAGAAAAAGGTAATTCAATACCAGCTTCTTCTGCACCATCGAGAATTGTGGTTTCTTCATCGATTTCAATTGTGGTGTCGATGTTTTCTTTTTTGCTGATTAATCTTACTTGATATGCAGCCATTTTCTGGTTCTCCTCAAACGTGAATAGAATTACTTTGGTAAATTGGTTAAGTCTCCCCTTTTTAGGGCGGGGAAATGCTCCCTTCCGTACACAAAAAAGATGTAGAGTATGTCTACGGAAAACTTGTAAACTTGTAGGTGATTGAATGGAACTTAGGAAAGTTTCTATATTTATTTTTCCCTAAGTTCCAAATTTTTTTAGCTGCAAGGTACACCGTTAGGTGAACAATCGCCAGCTTTAAAAGACTTGCCACAACCGCAGGTGTCAGTTGCATTGGGATTGGAAAACTTAAAACCGCTGTCCATTACTCCCTCAACAAAATCCATTACCACACCTTCTAATAACGGCGCACTTTGAGCATCAACGTAAACCAACACATTTCCTTGTTGGCTGACAATATCACCTGGTTGGGGCTTACTTGTAATTTCAATTCCATACTCATAGCCACTGCAACCACCATCTTTAACGGAGATGCGGACACCTTTTGTAGAGCTATTAGATTCCTCAGTTGCGGAACCTCTTAAAAAAGCCCGCAGACGAAATTCTGCCTTTTCTGTTAAAGTAACAGTCATTTTGTTTCCTGTTCTGTAGCGATTATTCTGATTTTCAGATGTGGGTTATTTATTGTTTTTGTGGTGCAACTTCACACCGATATAGATTGAGATTGGGAATATCTCCAAGGTGCAGTATTACCGCAGACCGGACAATTGCGATCGCGTTGAGAACGACGTTTAGCAAACTCCATCCGCTGCAAATCAATTGTTAACAACTCTGACAAAAGTGGTTGACTAAAACCAGTAATCAGCTTGATAGCTTCCAACGCTGTTAGACAAGCCAAAGTCCCAGAAACAGCCCCTAGAACTGAAAAACCACGTCGATCCCAATCCGGCTTTTCTGGAAACAGACAGGACAAACAAGGAGTCACACCAGGAATAATCGTGGTTAGATAAGCCTCCATCCCATCCATAGCAGCCTCTACCATCGGCTTACGCCAACGCACACAAGCTTCATTTAGCAAATTGCGCTCGGCGAAATTGTGGGCGCAGTCCAGAGCCATATCAGCAGATTGCACTAACGAGTCTACATTTTCTGGGGTAATGTAATCATGAATTGCTTCAATCTGGACATTAGGATTAATCCCTTCCAGAGTTTCTTTGGCTTTGAATACTCTTGGTTTTCCCACCCAATCGTCAGTCATTAAAACTTGACGATTCATGTCATCCATCCGCAAATCACCACCCCGGACTAGGATGAGCCGCCCAACACCTGCTACTGCTAAGTAAAGCGCTGCTGTCCCACCTAATCCCCCCACACCAGTCACCAGAACCGTCGCTGACTTCAGGCGCTTTTGAGCCGCTTCGCCAAAATTAGGGAGCATCATTTGGCGACTATAACGCTCTAATTCGGTAGGCGTTAGGTTGATCAATTTATACCTCCTAATCAGAAGTGATTTCTGTCAACGTGACTACATTTTTCGGCTTATCATTAAACACCTTGAACAGCTTTTGTTCGTGGGGTGTTGATTCCATAAAAACCTGATAAGCTTTTTGCAAAGCTAAACAATATTGAGTTAATTTTTCTTCTGAACTCAAGTTAGGAAATTTATCATCAATTTCATACATATATTGAGAAAACTTTTTCAATATATGCAGACGATTGACATTTACAAATTTTTGGTCATAAGGCAGTTGAAAAAAGATAAAAAATTCTTCTGCATCTACGAGCTTCTTGAATTCTTCAATAGTTCCACTCATTGAGCATCCTCCATTTTTTTTAGCTGTTGCTTGAGTTCATCCAACTGTCGGTAGATTTCATAAGTCTCAGCCGCAACATCCATAAGTTTTTTGTAATCTGTTGGCAGCCCTTCAGCTAAATCATGCAGATCCATCTTCATTTGACCTGCTTTACTATTTAGCTTTCTAATTTTTACTGTAAGTTCCTCAATCGTCATTGGTTATTAGTGATTAGTCATTGGTCATTGGTCATTGGTCATTGGTCATTGGTAACTGGAGATTCAATTGTGTATTTTAGATTGGGATTGGGAATTGTATTTAATTAAATTAACTCCCATCTTAAATCTAAAACTTTCTTCCCTAGTCCCCAATCACCAATCCCCAAGTATTAAATATTTCCTACTTCGGGGAAACGTTTAGCTAGATCAATGCCTTTTTGGACAAAGTTTTCTCCCTCTTCATTTAATTTTTCTAGGGAGTCGAAACCGTAGCGATGAGCATCACGTAAGGTTTTTACAGCTAACAATAACCGACCAGAAAATACTAACGCCCAGCCAAATCCTTCATGACCTAAATCAACTACCACATTAGAAATGAGTCCGGTTTCTTTTTCAATGCTGGCAGCTACAGCACGGAAAAAGGCGTTGATCCGAGAAATAGTTGCTGGATCAACTTCACCTTCAACGGAAATTTCCCGTTTCTTTTGTTTAGTAACAACAAAAGGTTTTAGAATCAATTCATCAGACCAACTCCGGTAAAAACCATAGCTATCTTGCGCCCGGATTTGTTGGACTAAGCTCTTGAGAAAAGGTGAAGTTATTGGTGTGCTTGTAGTAGTTCCGTTGACGTTGTTATTTTCATTCATACTGTTGCTTCGTTTTCAATTTCATCTGCAAAGGTTGATGTTTTTGGTTGTAGAGCTTTACGCAACCAAGGTGGGGGATTTCCTTTGAGAGTTTGGACTAATTTAGTCAGGATTTCTTCAATCTTTTCTTCTTCTGATTTCGCCTTGACTGGAGTCACACCCTTCTTGATTAAACGAGCGGCTGCACTACCACCAATAGCGACAACATAAACAATTGTGCAATCATTTAAAGCCTCAAGTTTAGGGGTAATTTTATCTTCATTACCATCTTCTTTGAGGTCGCCTTCAAATTTCAGAGTTTCTAGGAATTGATATCCATGATCTGAAATTTCATAGACATCAATTTCTTTAGCCCAACCAAAGTGAGCATTAATATGAACTCGGTCAGTAGTCGTAAAGGCAATTTTCACTTTCATTTGTCCTTTATAAGTGGGAATGGGAAATAAGGAATAGGCAAGATTTGATTAATTTCTCGTTTCCATACTCTGTATGGGAATGAATGTTAAAAGGTTCTGCCTTTTGTGATGTCAGAGTCAGAGACTCTGTGATGGCATTCCTAGTCAGAGACTAGGAACGAGATCAATCATTTATTCTTTATTAATGATTGGTTGCCATTGCTTCATCATTAATGACTCTTCATGTGCTACAAACAGGTTTCCTATACCAAATAGAACTTCCATCGTGCCGCGATAGCCTACTTTAGTAAAGAGACCATTTCCTAAACGGTCATAGATAGGAATTCCTAAACGATAGAGAGGAATGGAAAGACGTTTAGATATGGTATTTACATTAGAATTACCAATCAACAAATCAGAACCTACCGCTAAATCTTCCAAATCTTCCAAATCGCCGATAGTGACATTTTTGATGGGAAGATGTTCTAATAAAGGCGATCGCGTCGTTGTTACAGCAGCATGAATAGAAGCCCCCATTGACTGTAAAAACTGCACAGTAGACCACATTAAATCCGGTTCCAAAGCCAAAGAAACTCTTTTAGCACCAAAATAAAAATGAGTATCCAACATCGCATCTTGCAACTGACGACGTTGACGGCGATATTTTTCTGGTACGGGATTACCACTCAAAACAGATAAAGCTTGAAGAAACTCATCTACAGCTTCTAAACCTGTCAAATCCCGAAAAACTTCGTAATCTGTATTAAAACGTTCTTGGAGAATTTTTGCTGCACTCCGCATACTTTCACCCAAAGCCAAAGTGAAAGCAGAACTACCTAAAGAACGCAGTTGTTTTAGAGTCGTACCGCTAACAGTTACTGCACTATAATCATCTTCCAAATGACCATCTAAAGAAGCACCCAAATCAGGAACAAAAATTGGTTCCAGTCCAAAAGATGTCACCATCTCCCGAACTTCCTGCACATCCCCAGGAGTGAAAGCTGAACCTGCCAAAATTGTAATTTGTTCAGGTTTAATTCCTCCAGCTTTGGGAACTTCCTTGACAATACTTTCTACAGCAACTGCAAAACCATCTTGCAATGCACCTTTAAAATCAGGAGTCGGAGCAAAAACAATTGCTAAATGATCTAACTCTGGATGACGTTTCCGAATATCTTTCAAGAAACGTTCAATATCATCTCCTCTGGTTTCTGTTAACCCAGTCGTACATAAACCAATAATTTCTGGTTTCGCTTTTTCTACTAAAGTTAAAATAGCTTGTTCAACATTTTCTTCACCACCCAAAATGGTAGTAACTTCCGTCATCGCGGTAGTAGCAAGAGGAATGGCTTCCCGAAAATGTCGAACTAAAACTACCTTAGCAAAAGCAGTACAACCTTGAGAACCATGAAATAAAGGCATAGTTCCCTTTAATCCCAAAAAAGCCAAAGATGCACCTAAAGCTTGACTTTGTTTGAGAGGATTAACAGTAACAGACTTATTGGGAACAGTGACAATTGCCATAAATTAATCTCAATAATCTCAAATAAAACGTAAGAAAGTAGGAGTTCAGGAGTCAGGAGTCAGAAGTCAGGATATCGCCACGTTCTACGATCAGAAAAAAGAAAAAAGAATTAATCTTTACCCTGCTCCTCTGCTCCTTGTCCTCTTCACTGTCACCTGTCACTTAAAATTTACTCCCAAGGAGCAGGCTTACGAATTTGTTCCCAAATGGGACTATATAAAGCCTCATACAATTCTCTGGCCATTTCCACCATTCCCATATAACCTGCATAGGGATGATGACGTTCTTGGTTAATATCTAAAAAGGGAATTCTTGCCTTTAAAGCCGTGTACTGATTTCGACCACCAGCTATTAACATATCGGCTTTAGTATCTCTTACCAACTTCAGCAATTCTTGGGCATTTCCTTTTTCTAACATAATGCCATCATTGCCCAACAAATTCTTGATTTTGGCTTTATCTTCTTCTGTACTTTTTCTGGTACTTGTGGCAACAACTTCAATTCCTAAATCCTTAGCAGCGGAAATAATTGACCAACTTTTCACACCGCCAGTATATAAAACCACTCGCTTACCCTTGAGGCGTTCTCGATAGGGAGCAAGAGCAATATCTAAAGCCGCAGTTTCATCGGCAATTAACTTTTCTGTCCGTGCTTGTAAATCAGGATCACCTAATTTAGCAGCAACAGTTCGCAGACAACGATTAATATCATCAATTCCGTAAAAAGACTCTTCAATGTAAGGAATGCCATAACGTTCCTGCATTTTCCGCGCCATGTTTAATAATGCCCGTGAGCAAATCATCACATTTAATTTAGCGCGGTGAGCATAAGTAATTTCTTGATAGCGAGCATCACCAGTGATTTTCGATAATACGCGAATGCCTAACTTTTCAAATAAAGGCAAAACGCCCCACATTTCGCCAGCAATATTGTACTCACCAATCAAATTAATATCATAAGGTGTAGTATATTCAGGTTCAGCAGTGCCAACTACATAATCTAGTAAAGCTTCACCACCAAAGCGATTACCTAGATTTTTACTGCCAATAAATCCCGGAGCAATTACTGGAACAACAGGAGTACCAATTTTCTCAGCCGCCACCTTACAAACTGCATCAATATCATCACCAATTAAAGCAGTTACGCAAGTAGCGTAAACAAAAACAGCCGCAGGTTTGTAGCGGTCATTAACTTCCAAAATTGCCTTATAAAGCTTTTTCTCACCACCGAAAATCACATCATTTTCACCAATATCAGTGGTAAAACCAGTCTTATAAAGCATTGGACCAGAGGAGAGACTACCACGACTACCCCAAGAGTTGCCAGCACAAGCAATAGGTCCATGTACTAAATGAGCAGCATCAGTAATAGGTACTAATGCAATCATCGCTCCATCAAAAGCACAACCCCCTTGAGCAGCACCTGGTTGAGCTTGTTGTGTACAAGATTTGTTTTTCTTTTCTCCTTGTTTATTTTGATTATGTTCGCATCCTGACTCACTAAGTAACTCGTTAATTTTGCTTTGGGTAATTTTCATCTCTCTTCTCGCGCTGGATGGCAGTTATTAATTGAAATGTGAGCAAACTTAAATAGACTTCCTGCAAAATTCCTCTTTACACAAGATTTACACAGATAAAGTTTCAGAAAAGATGTCTATTTATCTGTAACTGAATTTTCATAACATCAATCCTTGATAATTGTCATTTGGGTTTTTTGAATACTAATGACTAATGATCAATGATTAATAACCAAACAGTAAGGGGTAATGGGTAATGAGTAATAACTAATGTTTAGCAAATATATTTAGTCACATCTTCGCCACATTCATCAGCAAGATATGACAAAGCCCGAAATCGTAGAGCGACAACCTCGTTATACAAAGGATTGATTTTGCAAAGTGCTGGAATATGGAAAGTGCGCCCGAATAAATTAATATCTCGCTCGAAGGGACAGCAGCAGGGAATTACCCGACAAATTAGATGAGCGAGGCGAGAATTTTTGATTTGAATTCCATCTACCAATCGTCGTAGAGGGTTAAGGATATCGAAAGAGCCGGGTTTTTTATAGTTAGGTGGATGATAGTTAGGGTGAGGATGGGAGTGATGAATAGATGCCATAAGACAAACCTAAGATAACTACAATTAAGAAAACATTCAGGGAGGTAAAAATTGGGAATTATTGGGAATTGGGAATTGGGAAATAATACCCAATCCCCATATATTCTTGAATCTTGTTTGTGGGTGGGGAAACCCCAACCCTACATACTGAGTGAAGAAATTACCGAACTAAGTCGTAAGAAATATCGGTTTGACCAGGAATATTGGTGGTGCGATCTATTTCTTCAAAGAGAGTGTTAACAATCCAGCTAAGTAAGTTAATCACGCCTTTGTAACCAACGGTAGCGTAACGGTGGTAGTGGTGACGATCCATGATAGGATAACCAATTCTTACCAAAGGTACACCGCAATCACGCCACAGGTACTTACCGTAGGAGTTACCAATTAACAGGTCTACTGGTTCTGTGAACAACAATGATCTCATGTGCCACAAGTCTTTACCACCCCAGATTTTAGCGGACTTACCGAACACGCTAGAATCTAACAATGCTTGCAGTTCTTTCTCAAATACTTCATTGGTGTTGTGAACCAAGATATGTACTGGTTCAGCACCCATTTCCAACATGAAACCAACTACGCTGTAAACTAAGTCAGGATCACCGTAGATAGCGAAACGCTTACCATGCAACCAAGCATGAGAGTCGGTCATAGCGTCAACTGCACGACCACGTTCAATTTCCAATTCTTCAGGAATAGCCTTACCAGTCAATTCGCTGAGTTTCATCAAGAACTCGTCAGTTCCCTTGATACCCCAAGGACGAGAAACACAAACGTCTTGCTTCCATTCCTTAGCGATGTATTCACGGGTCTTGGAAGTGGAGTAAGCTTGGAGAGCAACAGTAGCCTTAGCGTTGATGGAATCTGCTGCATCTTCTAGCTTAGTACCACCTGGGTACATATTGAATTCACCATCGCAAGGTGAGTCAACATAATCGCTGTTATCAGACAACAAGGTGTAGTCAATACCCATCAAAGAAGCAATCCGCTTAACTTCGCGGTTGTTTTCTACGTAGGTATCAAAACCAGGGATGAAGTTGATTTTACCGTTGCTCTTAGCTGTCTTCTTACCTGCGGTCAGGGTAGAAAGAATTCCCTTCATCATGTTGTCGTAACCAGTGATGTGGGAACCAACGAAGCTAGGTGTGTGAGCAAAAGGTACTGGTAAATCTTGAGGAACTGAACCAGCTTCTTTAGCGTTACCGATGAAAGACTGTAAGTCATCACCGATAACTTCTGCCATACAGGTGGTGCAAACTGCAATCATCTTGGGATTGTATAGCTTGTAGGAGTTAGCCAAGCCATCAATCATGTTTTGCAGACCACCGAACACAGCAGCGTCTTCTGTCATGGAAGAAGAAACGCCGGAGAATGGTTCTTTATAGTGACGGGTTAAGTGGGTACGGAAGTAAGCCACACAACCTTGAGAACCTTGAACGAAGGGAAGAGTACCTTCAAAACCTACAGCCGCAAACATAGCGCCTAGAGGTTGACAACCTTTAGCGGGGTTAACGGTTAAAGCTGTACGTTCAAAGTTCTTTTCACGATATTCCCAGCTTTTTGTCCATTCGGCAACCCGTTGAACTTCTTCAGAAGGGTGAGCATTTTCAAACTGTTTCTTGTTTTCAAACAGTTGTTGGTATTCTGGCTGATGGAATAGCTCAACGTGGTCTTGAATCTTGTCTGGATTCTGAGGCATTTCTAGTTCTCCAAGCTTGCTGTGTGTTGTGTTTGCGGTCGGTGGGGTGTCCTTGCCCGTTTTTGGTGGAGAGTGGGGAATGTGGCTCAAAATTCAGAATGCAAAATCCAAAACTTAGAATTTTTAATTTTGAATCTTGAATTCCCAACTCCCCCCTGGGGACAAACCCCAGGCTTTCCCTGTACGGGCAGGGTTTGCCCCTACTATTTCTGTTCTCTAAACGGAAGCTTTAGCTTTAGCCTTAGCTTGAGCTTTTTTGTTCCAGGGAGCGCCGATTAATCCCCAGGTTGGGCTGTTGAGCGCCAAATCCATGTCACGAGCGAAGATTGCGAATCCGTCGTAACCGTGGTAAGGACCGGAGTATTTCTTTTGCTGGTTTAATAGCTTTTGACTTCGCTATGTTTGCAGTGAGCTATGTCAGCGATAAACTATGTTTGCAGCTAACACATTTATTTTTAGTCTAAATATAGTCTAATACCAAGCTCTCGTTCCCTGTCTGAGCCGGGGAATGCCTCAGTTAGAGACTCTGCCTCCGCTGACGACAGTCGAGGTAGAACCTCATCATTTGCATTCCCAGCCAGAGTCTGGGAACGAGAAAATTAAGTTTCGCGCAAAGGCGCAGAGGAGTAAAGGCGCAAAGGATGAAAGAACAGCTATTATGGGAATTAGAACAAGTAAATCTGCGTTTGAAGTCTGCAAAGACCAGAGTAACAATTCGAGAATCTAATGGATGTCTGCAATTACGGGCAACTTTACCCATTAAGCCAGGAGATGAGGATACAAGGGGAACTGGGAAAAAGCAATACAATCTCAGTTTGAATATTCCCGCAAATTTACCAGGATTGAAAACTGCGGAGGAGGAAGCTTATGAGTTAGGGAAGTTAATTGCTAGAAAAAGTTTTGTTTGGAATGATAAATATTTAGGAAATGAGGCAATTAAAAAGGATTTACGAACTATTGGTGAGTTATTGGTAAGGTTTGAGGAAGAATATTTTAAAACCCATAAACGCACGACTAAAAGTGAACATAGTTTTTTTTATTATTTTTCTCGAATTAAGCGTTATACAAATGCTGATGATTTGGCAAATGGGGAAGTTTTAATTCAAGCGATTGAGAAAATAGATAAGGAATGGGCTAGATATAATGCTGTGAGGGCTATTTCTGTTTTTTGTCAACTTTTTAAAATTGATATTAATTTAACTAGTTATTCTAAAGTTCCTGAAAGTAATTCTCGGAATGTTCCTACTGATAAGGAAATAGTTACTGGATTTTACAAGTTTGATGAATATCTAAATAATCGCGGTAAACAAGTTAATCAAGATGTGAAAGATAGTTGGCAACTTTGGCGATGGATTTATGGAATGTTAGCGGTTTTTGGTCTACGTCCCAGGGAACTTTTTGTTAATCCTCATATTGATTGGTGGTTGAGTAATGAAAATACAGATTTAACTTGGAAGGTTGATAAAGATTGTAAAACTGGTGAAAGGGAAGCTTTACCTTTATATAAGGAATGGATTGATGAATTTGATTTAAGGAATCCGAAGTATTTAGAAATGTTGGTAACAGCAATTAGTAAAAAAGACCAAAATAATCATGCAGAAATCACGGCTTTAATTCAAAGGGTGAGTTGGTGGTTTAGAAAAATTGGTTTAGATTTTAAACCCTATGATTTACGTCATGGTTGGGCAATTCGAGCGCATATTTTGGGAGTTCCTATTAAGGCTGCGGCGGATAATTTGGGTCATAGTGTCCAAATTCATACGAAAACTTATCAACGTTGGTTTTCTTTAGATATGCGGAAGTTAGCAATAAATCAGGCTTTGAGTAAGCGGAATGAAGTGGATTTGATTAAGGATGAAAATACTGGGTTGAAAATGGAGAATGAACGGTTGAAGATTGAGGTAGAGAAGTTGAGGATGGAAATGGTTTATAAACGGAGTTAAGTAATGCACCATAACACTATTTAAATGCTTCAATTTGATCCGAATAAACATTAATTAGCTTGTGATCAATAACTAACATTTCAATCTCTGGACAAACTCTAGCTAGAAATGAGTGAAATTCACGTTTTCGCATATTCCCAAAACGTAGATGCACTATTTTAGGTGGAGAAGAATCAACCATCAAGCGATCTGAAAAATCAGCATCTTTAGTAACAATCACCAATTCTTTTTCCTTTGCATACTCCCAGATTTGGGTATCACTTGGACTATTCCCTAAAATAGAAACATGAATGACGGGTAAAGATGGAGTAAATTGGACTTTAGTGGGAAGTTTTTCATCAAATAAAAACCCATTCATGCAATTTTTCTCACTTCGTAATGATTCCCCATCAATTTTGCCGCGAATTGGATGCAAGCATAAATATCTTCTCTTTCTAAAGATGGGTATTCTTCTAGAACTTCTTCGATAGAATCACCTGCACCTAAAAATTCTATAATTGTTTGTACAGAAATTCGAGTGTTTGTAATAACAGGTCTGCCATTGCAAATATCTGGATGAATAGTTATTCGCTTTTCCATAACGATTTTTCCTTTTTATAGACCTAGTGTTAAGTAGATAACAATAATATTATTTTACATCATTGTTAGCAAATTGTCATCATTTTTGAATAAAAGTTATTTTTTTCGGATTAAGTTTAGTTAGTGAACAAGAGAAGTTAAGTTGTATTAATAAAGATGGAAATACAGGGTTGGAAAATGGAGAATGAAAGGTTGAAGATTGAGGTAGAGAAGTTGAGGATGGAGATGGTTTATAAACGCAGTTAAGTTTGGGTAATCAAGAATTTCATTTTTGTGTGATGTGGTATAATTAGTTTATCAACAATAATCAAAATCTTTATGCAAGCTACTGATATTGGGACACTAATTATTAAATCATCAGACACTTTAGGGGGTCGTCCTCGGATTGCTGGTACTAGAGTTTCTGTGCAACGAATTACAGCTTGGTACAAAAGTCGAGATACTCCTTCTGGAAACATTTGTCTCCCCAGGTTTTGTAAATCTGGTATCTCTGGAGGACATTGAATAATGGGATGAGTCAAAGTTAGAATTTGACCTTCACTAAGACATCTCTCCCTGTCTACATGATAGAAAATTGGCATTTTTATCAATCTTTATCTAAATAATCTTATTAGTATAGCTTGCGTTGTTGCCTAGTACAATATACTATACTAACAAGACTTAGCTAAAATCTAGGAATATAATCTACTTTGTGAAATAATATCTTTTGTTATGAGTGATATCAAATCTGGTAGCATCGAATTTCATGATTACCCATCTTTAGAATCAGATGAAGAGTACAAATTTGAGGTTCTACATTCTGGTCAAGTAATTGGGATTGCTCACGTCAAATGTATGCAGGATCAACAGGGAAAGTTTTGGCATCTAGATAACTTGTTCGTTCAGATAAAACATCGTAATCATGGATATGGAACTAAATTGCTTAATCATCTTCGCCATTACCTTTGGAGCATGGATAGACTAAGAATTCGAGTTCACCCGGCTATTGGACAACAAGCAATGGAGGCGTTAGTCGAGAAATTACAACACAATAAGGAAATATACACTGAGGAAGAACTAGACGCTATGGATAAAGAACTGTATCTGGCAATGCAGCAACCTGATTTTTGGCAAAAGCAAGCAGAGATAAGCGAGACTCAAGATAGTAAAGAACTTGTTGAATGGTATCGTAAGCGCGAATTTACACATGATGACCCGGATGGAAAGCATCTATGGTGTTATTCTGAATAAAATGTGATCGCATTTCTTCTATATGGGAGTGCGATCAGACTTTCCTAAATCCCAATACCAAAAAACTGCTTAAATAAAATAAGCTAACCGTTATATGTCAGGATATGCTAGAAAAAGTAATACTTCATAATTTCAAAAGTCATAAATCTACAGAACTTAATTTCGATAGTTCTCGATTACATGGACTCGTAGGAAAAAACAGTGCTGGTAAAACAACTGTTCTACAAGCATTGCATAATCTAAGTAGGCTTGCTGCTTCACAATTTAAAAATATTTTTCAGTATGATAAATCACCTGAATTTCTCACAACAATGGGGAAAAAAAATATGTCTGTCACTGCTAGTGGTTTTTGGGGATCTACCAATCGGCAGAATTGGCAAGCTTCTTATAGTTGGAAGCAGCAAAATATTGATTATTGGCATCCAACAGCATCATGGAACATAGATAAAAAAGAATATAGTTTGGAAGGATGGAAAAAATCATTAAGTGAAGCTCCATATCCAATTCCGCAATCTTTGAAATATGCTGTTTACCTCAAATTAGTTGCAAGTAATCTTGCCAAAGCAGCTTACAGTGAAGAAATTACGCCAAGAGTTGAGTTTGATGGTTCGTTATTAGCACCAACTTTAGATTTTTTGCGTAATGAAGCTCCAGATAAATTTCAATTAATAGAAGAAAAATTGAGTCGGATTGTCCCAAATGTACGCAGAATTGGCATCAAGCGAGCAAAAGTTTCAGTCATTCGTAAACGTTTAATCGAAGTTGATGGTAAGTCTATTTCTTATGATGAAACTCAGGAAATGGCAGGTCAAGAAGTTATATTAGATATGAATACAGGTGAACGTATTCCAGCCCATGCAATTAGCGAAGGAACAATGTTAACTTTAGGATTATTAACTGTATTAATGAATCCTAATCAACCTAATTTAGTTTTATTAGATGATGTAGAACAGGGACTTCATCCTAAAGCACAACGTGAGTTAATGACTGTTTTTAAAGAAATCATTGCTGAAAATCCCAACTTGCAAATTATTTTCTCTACTCATTCTCCTTATATTATTGATGAACTTGTTCCTTCTCAAGTCCATATATTAAATAACAGTAATTCAGGTTTCACAATTGCCAAACGTTTGGATGAACATCCTGATGTAGAATGGGCAAAAGAAACATTAACAACTGGTGAATTTTGGGATGCTGAAGGTGAAGATTGGGTGGTAGAAGGAGAAGTCAGTGATTGAGTTTATTGTCATAGTTGAAAGTGGTGCAGATGCCAGAACAGCGACTAAATTAGCCGAGCGCGTTTTAAAGGAAAAATTCGATTGGTTAGATGATGATATTCTGCAACATTGTTTTCAGTGGACTGGTTTAGAGGAAGGGACAGAATTTTCTTGCTGGAGAGACATTATAAAAATAATTGATGATGCAAAATCACAAATAAAATATAAACCTTCCAGATTTTTAGGACATGATAGTAAGGGTGTACCCTTGAAAGCTGATGGAGCAGCATCTATCAAGATTCTTAATTTGGTAAGGTTTCTGCAAAAAACTCGACAGATTAAAGCTGTTATATTTATCCGTGATTTAGATAATCAACCGGAACGTAAAGAAGGAATTGAACAAGCACGTTCAGAACATATTAATAAAACCTCGAAATTAGAAATTGTCATTGGTGCGGCTGATCCAAAACGTGAAGCATGGGTTTTAAATGGCTTTATTCCCTTTAATCAACAAGAGGAACAAATTCTAGAAGAAATCAAAAATAAATTGAGTTTTGATCCTTGCATAGAGTCTCACAGATTACGTGCTACTTCAGAGAAAGAACCTGAACGAATGAGAAATGTAAAAGTAGTAGTTGAACAGCTAACAGGAAACGATATGGAACGGGAAAAGCAGTGTTGGGAAGATACAGATTTAAAACATCTACGAGAAAGGGGAGTTGATACGGGTTTAACAGATTATATTCAAGAAGTTGAGGAACGATTAGCTGCAATTATTTTGTCTGATTAAACTGAGTAAAAGCTATTATAAAATGATACAACATATCAAAATTATCAAATCTCTAGGAAATAGTAGGTTACTAATTTTTAATTGGTATTAACCTTTATTCCCAGCCCAAAGAATAGCAGTATCTTGATACTCTTTAAACATTGAATCCGCTGTCACCAGAATCATACTTTCCATCTGTGCTTGTGCAATGAGCATTCTGTCAAAAGGATCTCCATGATGCAAAGGTAAAGCCACCGTTCTGAGTGCATGGGAAGCTGTAATTTCCAAAGATTTCGCCCCCAATTTCATCATGCGGCTAGAAATGTAACTATCCAGTGGTTCTGGTAATGGTAACTTACCAATTGCAACTTTTATCCCCATTTCCCACACACTAGCAACAGAAAACCATAGTTCATTGCTTTCATCAGCAATATGTGCGATCGCCTCTTCATGCAAACGCTCAGGTTCAGCAAACCACCATAAAAAACACTGTGTATCCAGTAAAAGCTTCACTCCTCATTCCCCTCAAACGCTGCTAAAATGTCCTCTGCTAAAGGTGCATTAAAGTCTTCTGGAATTACAAATTTTCCTCGATCTTGTCCTAAACTATCCCGTCGTTGAGACGAGACACTAAACGGAACTAATTTAGCGATGGGAATACCCCGGTTACAAATAATGATTTCTTCCCCATGTTCTACACGGGATAATAGACGTGAAAGATTCGTTTTAGCTTGATGGATATTTACGGTTTCCACAGGTTTTTAGCTAAGTCTACAAACTTAGTTTACTTTGATTCTCAGATTTTGGCAAGAATTAAAAAGTTACGATCAACACTAACTTATCTTAACTCTGTAGCGATCGCCTATTACTGGTAAATTTCTGTAAATGTTACACTGTAGGCGATCGCATTTTAATCGAAATCATGGCAGACATATCTTTTACTGACAAAAGCAACATCTCTGAAATCATTAATTACTTTAACGTTGTTTCCGAAATCATCTCATTTATCAGTGTATATATAGTGTATCCAGTAATTATCAACCATTTAACAGGAAACTATGCAAAATTTTTTTCAAAAGTTACTCCAATTGCCATCTGGTGAATGGAATCAAATACAAAAAGAAGCACTAATTGATTTGTGTCTTTTGGGAATGTACTCAGATGACAGGATTTCACTAGCTGAACAAGATTTTATTGAAGATGAATATACACAACTAAAGTGGGAATCTGGAATCTCATTTAGTGGATATTTGCAGAGAACAATTCCCAAAATTAGAAGTGTGAAAAATAATTCTCAAAAAACAAACGAGTTACTTCAGGATATCGCTAACCGCTTGCAAGATGATAAATTAAAATCCCAGGCTGTTGCTGAACTAGAAAAGCTTTTATCTACTGATGGAATTATAAATTTAGAAGAAAAATTTCTCAGTAAAGTCAAAACAGTTATGGGTATTTAACCCTGTGCTACATCTACACATTTGACAATATGCTACATTTAGAATGGGATAGTAAAAAAGTCACAAAGCTACAGTTTAGGTTCTATCTACCTAACTGGTGCGCCAAACCATAGTATGAGCGTATACCGCCGAGTGCTTTAAACTATATCGTTTGATTAGCTCAGTTGGTAGAGCAGTTGACTCTTAATTGATCAATGCGTCACAGGTTCGACTCCTGTATCAAACCCCAGGAAGTTAGCTCAATTGGTAGAGCAGTTGACTATTAATCAACCTGTAGCAGGTTCGATTCCTGCACTTTCAACCAACCCTGTCCGGGTTACAGGACACTACTTATGGGAAGTAGCAAGTGGCAAAGGAGAAATCCTGCGGTTCAACTCCGCAATTATCACCAACTCTGCGGTGCAAGTATTTTGCTTGTCTTCATTACTCGCAAGAGTAACGTTTGCAAGCAGCAGTTAATGAGTTCGCGCAACTGCATTCCTCCCTAACTTGAGTATATCCTTCAACTTGCCAATGGCAAAACAAAGTTTATTTGCCAAAAGCAAAATGAACGGTATATTTGATGGTTGTTCTTTAATTGAGTAGCTACGGAGCAGCTTAGTTAAAATTACATCTATCTTCATCCAGTTTTTGAGTAGCTTTTGCCCACCCAACGACTGTAACACTTACTTGCATTTGCAGAGTTTCTAAAAATTTTGTATTATGGCATATTACAAAAAGCTAGAATCAATATCAAAATTAGTCACTAACTTACTAAAAAATATCCTCCAAAATACTATTATGTGGAAAAACTTTTACATTAAACCTAACGAAATTGGCATTTTATATCACCGCAGCGACTTTAAGAAAGTTTTACAACCTGGTGAATATACTTATTTTGGTCGTCATTGGCTAGTTAAAACTTATGACCTCAATGAAGCAGAAGCGGATATTGAAAACCTAGAATTATTGTTGCGAAATCATGGAACAGAACTAGAACAATATCTACTAATTGTTAAAACTACATTTAACGAAGCTGCTTTAGTCCGTTTGGGTCAGAATTGGATAAGTATTGCTCCTAATCAATTACGGGCTTTTTGGCGAGGTTTTATAGAAGTAGAATTCCATCTTTTCAACTTAGAAGAAAACTGGGAATTGCCTAATTCTTTTGTCCAGCAATTGCGATCATTTGCGTTAAATGGACTGAAGAAATTCCAAATCTTTGAGTATGAGATTGGTTTACTATATGTACAAAATAATTTTACCCGACCTCTAGAACCAGGAGAGTATGCCTTTTGGTCAATAGATAAGACAGTAGCGGTGCGGAGTATTAGCCGGATTGTCCCTAACCCCGATTTTCCTCTAGAAGATATACTAATTGAAAAACATCCTGATTTTGTTGCTGCTTACTGTGAAATTGTGGAATTACTGCCTTCGCAAGTTGCAATTGTGCGCTATCGAGGTAAGGTAATTTCTATTTTACCACCCACAAGCCGCAAACTATTTTGGCAAGGTGTGGCAGTGGAAATTATTGATATTAGCACAGATGCAAAATTATCACCTGCATTAATTTCTGAATTGGTGGAAGGAACAGCAGAAGTAAAAACACTGAGTCGAAACTATTTACATATTTGTCAAGTTCCTCCCCAACATATTGGACTATTATATATTAATCAGGAATTTCAAACACAATTACAACCAGGATTAAATGCTTGGTGGTCATTTGGACGTTCTTGGCAAACGGAAACTATTGATTTGCGATTGCAAAACATGGAAGTTTCCGGTCAAGAAATCCTCTCTAAAGACAAAGTACCTTTGCGGTTAAATTTAACTGCTGGTTTTCGCATTCAAGACCCATTAAAAGCAAAAAATGGGTTATCAGATATTACTGGATTCTTGTACAAAGAGTTGCAATTTGCTTTGCGTGGTGCAGTGGGTGAACGGACTTTAGATGCTTTGTTAGAAGATAAAGGCGCAATTGATAGCAGTATCTCTGAATATATTCGTCAAAAAGCCGCAGACTATGGAATTGAAGTTGATTCTGTAGGTGTGAAAGATATTATTTTACCTGGAGAAATTAAGGCAATTTTGAGTAAGGTTGTTGAAGCTGAAAAAGCTGCTCAAGCAAATGTTGTCAGACGTAGAGAAGAGACTGCTGCCACTCGGAGTATGTTAAATACTGCGAAGGTGATGGAAGATAATCCGGTGGCGTTGCGGTTGAAGGAATTGGAAGTTTTAGAACGTATTGCGGAGAAGATTGATCGGATTCAGGTAAATGGTAGTTTGGATAGTATTTTGACAGATTTGATTCGCATGAATCCGCAGTGATAATATCAATCTTGTAGAGTGCGTCAGACAAATAACCTAGTAATAAGATGATTAACTTCTAATCTGACGCACCCTACTTGATTTACTTACACAATTTCTGTATAATAATATAGTTTGCATTGGAAAATATAGCTTTGGATATTACCACAGAATTAAGAAATACAGAAAATTCTTTAAGAGATCTATACACTTACATCCTCTCTAACAAATTTGGTGAGGAATGGCATTTAAAGTGTGGAGTTAGTAGTGACCGAATAGATAAATGGAAAGCTCGAAAAGATTTAGAACATAAAAATTTCGGTTATAGCGATCCACGATTGATTTATTACGCTGATTTTTATGATCTAAAAACAATTCTTAAACACAATTGGCAACACGACTTATCCAAAGTATTTGGCAAATTGAAGGAACTAGAGGTTTTATTAGATATCCTAGAGGAATTAAGAAACCCTGATGCTCATAGAAGAAACTTACTCCCATACCAAAAATATTTAGCTATGGGTATTAGCGGTAAAATTAGAACAGAAATTACAGGATATTTTAGTAAAATGGAAACTGGCGAATCATATTATCCAAGAATTGAATGTGTACAAGATAGCCTTGGAAATTCATGGGCAATAGGTGAGCAAAATACCCTATTTACAAATGAAGTGCTTAGACCAGGCAATGAAATTCAGTTTAATGTATCTGCTACAGATCCTCTTGGTGAAACAATAGAGTTTACTGTTATGCCTGTATCATCCCCATGGGAATTTGAATGGAAAGAAAATGGCGATTTTTCACTTGTAATAAAAAAACAATACGTGGGAAAAATTTTCTGGATTTGTATAGCAGTGCGATCCAAAAGGGAGTTTCATGCAATGTCTGAAGTTGGCCTAGGTTCAGTAGATGATACCGTTAAATTTGGATATGAAGTTCTCCCTCCTAAAAGATAATACTAACAATGCTAGAAGATTATTTTGTTAAATTAGTAGTTCTTTTCTGCTGGCTAATATTTCCTATTTTATGGTATTGTTATAGGATTGATTTTTTTCTAAATATTTCAATTTGGTGGAAGAAAAAAGATGAAAAAGATGTTGTTCTACCTGCCTGCATTTTTTTTATACTTCCTTTTGCAATTCTAATAACTTATCAGAACTTTTATGAACTCATAACAAATTTCCACAAAGATGATGTTACCAGCAAAGTATTGGAAACTTCTTTCAAGCTAATTCCGATAGCAGCAATAGGAGCATATTTTGTGGATAAAATCAAGAAAAATGAAGAAATTCAACTATCAAGAGATATCTTATCTCATGAGTTATTTCAAAACTATCTTGCTACTCGAAATACTATATTTCTCTTGAAGATGTCTAAATCACCAGGCGGAAATGTCTCAGGAAATCCAATCAAAGATTTCCAGACTTTATGGTCTAACAGAGCATATGATAATAGTCGAAATTCAATTATTAGGATGAAAGGAAATATCTATGGAAGCTTAAGTGAACTTTACCAAAGTGCTAGTTTGATTATCAACAAATATACTGGTGATGATAGTTGTATTTCTTATTCTTCTGCATTTGAGAATCAAGAATTTGTATTTCGACTAGACTTGTTAATTAATGATATTTACAACAACTTGATTTTACTAGATAACAAGTCAGAAATTGGATTATTGACACGGCGAGAGGTAGAACAGATGAAAGTAGAAAAATAATGCAAAGTTTAAACATCAATCAAACCATAACCGATTGGTCATCAATATGGATATTTTTGGAAGTTGCTATAATCAAAACAAACCTGAAAAATCCTGATATGATAGCCATTCCCCAACAACCGCAAAAAATGACCATTGAGGAATATCTTACATGGGAACTTGACCAGGATATTCGCTATGAATACATCAACGGCGAAGTTTTCGCCATCACTGGTGGTACAATTCCCCACAATGATATTGCTCTAAATCTTTACAGACCTCTATATTCTCATCTCCGTCCTAGAGGTTGTCGAGTTAATGTGTCAGAGGTGAAAGTACAAGTTACCCCTAAAAGCCCATACTTCTATCCTGATCTTATCGTTAGTTGTCACCCTGATGACCTCAACGCCCGCAAATTTATTCAAAATCCTAAATTAATCGTTGAAGTTCTTTCCCCTGGTACAAGTGGTAAAGATAGAGGTGAAAAATTCAGATATTATTTATTTAACAATGCCCAGTTTGCAAGAATACATCTTGATTGATTCTGAAAAAATATCTGTTGAACGTTACTGTCGGGGAGAAGGACGAATGTGGCTTTATTATCCTTACACTACTGGAGACATCATCACTTTATCAAGTGTTGAATTTGAATTTCCGATTGAAATGCTTTATGATGGTGTTGGGTTGGAAACTGAAGAATAACACTACAATTAACATACTTTATCAAATAAATCTTACTGTAAAATAAAATTTAGTGACTTATTACGATTATGGCAAAACGTAAAAAAAGCAATTTTCAGTGGATTAAAGAAACTCTGGAATTAAAGCCAGATCATCATTGGGAATCTCCCCCAGAATATAATATTTTTGTAGCAGGTAGAGGGGCTGTGCGGTTTAATGTTCCTCGCGGTTGGATATCGGAACCACAGGAAAAATCATTTAAGTTCATGGATAAAAAACCACCTGATGATGATTGTTGTTTAGAGGTATCGTACAATCATTTACCACCTAATGATTGGACTTTATTTCCCCTCAAATCAACTTTGAAGAAAATCATGGAAGATGATAGCCGTGATGTAATTGAAAGGGGAGAAGTGATTACTGTCAAGCGGCAAACTGCGCGGATTATGTGGTGCGAAATTAAGTTTATTGACACTCAAGCCGAACCCAGGGAGGCTTTTTCACGGACTTGTGTTGGTTTAGGTTCTAATATTCAGTGTTTGATTACCTTTGATTATTGGGCAGATCAAGCAGAGCAATTAATACCTGTTTGGGATGAAGTTATGCGTAGTTTAACATTGGGATTATATATTCGTGATCCTAGAACTGGTTTAGCTTTCCCTGATTGAAATGCCGAGAAAACAACCTAAGCTTGAGTTTCTTCATCACAAGTGGAAATTGTTAGTTTGAAAAGTTGTGGATTTTAGTCAACATTATGTTCAAGATTTTGGGTAAACTGGAAGCGACAAAACAACCCATTGCACAGATTAGTAATTTAATATTCATGACAAATCCCACCGCAACTCTGGAAACGTCTCTTGGTACTATTACTCTTGAGCTATTCACCGACGTTATGCCCATAACGGCTGGAAACTTCATCAAATTGGCTAAAAGTGGCTTTTATGATGGTCTGCATTTCCACCGTGTGATTAAAAACTTCATGGTGCAGTTTGGTTGTCCTCACAGTAAAGATCCTAGCTCTCCTCGTGCAGGGACAGGTAATGGTCCTGATGGGTGCATTCAAGATGAGCATCCCGCAGATGGGAAAATTTCCAATGAACCAGGAACTCTATCTATGGCTAATACGGGGGCCCCTAATAGTGGGAGTTGCCAGTTTTTCATCAACACTGTTCACAACTCCTATTTAGATTGGTTTACACCCGGTCCATCCAAGCATCCTGTTTTTGGTCGAGTTACTGAAGGTATGGATGTATTGAAAGCCATTGAAACCACTCCAACGGGACAAGGCGATCGCCCAAAAACTCCAGTTAAAATGATCAAAGTTACCATTCACGAATAAACTAAAGGATTGGTGCGGAGAAACCCTCCGCACACCGCTATCTTCAGGCAACATCCCCTCTTTCTCATTAAAAGATAAAATTGGGTTAATCAAACCCAACACAATTTGATTTCAGATTTCATTAAATTGTGTATGGATCAATATTTAATTTCCTCAATATCTTCATGCTTTTGAAGTTGCTTCACCCCAGATAGAACGCCAGTTAGCATTTCGAGATTACATGATTGCTCATTCTGAAAACGCACAGAAATACAGTGATCTCAAACGTGAACTTGCAAAAAAGTATCCTGATAATATTGAGAGCTACATGGATGGAAAAGACTGGTTGATTATAGATAGAAAAGCAGCAGAGTGGAGAAAAATATGCTAGGAGCGATCGCAGGTGATATTATTGGCTCATTGTATGAAATTAATAATATTAAAACTAAGGATTTTCTTCTTTTAAACCCCGATAGTATTTTTACAGATGATACAGTTTTAACAGTAGCAGTAGCCGATAAACTTCTAGATCATAGCGACTATGAAGAAATATTTAAATCCTATTATCATCGCTATTCAGCTAGAGGCTATGGCAAAAGTTTTCATCGGTGGGCTAAAGGTGAAATTGTCGGAGCTTATAATAGTTATGGCAACGGTTCAGCCATGAGAGTAAGTCCTGTTGGCTATGCTTTTGATAATTTAGAACAAGTATTAGCAGAAGCAAAAATTAGTGCAGAAATAACTCATAACCATCCTGAAGGCATCAAAGGAGCGCAAGCAGTAGCAGCAATTATTTTTTTAGCACGAACAGGTACAAGCCGAGAAGAAATTAAATCATATACTGAAACTAATTTTGGTTATGAGTTGAATCAAAGTTTAGATGAAATTCGCCCTACTTATAAGTTTGATGTTAGTTGTCAGGGAAGTGTACCCCAAGCAATTATCGCTTTTTTAGAATCAACAGATTTTGAAGATGCAATTAGAAATGCTATTTCCATTGGTGGTGATAGTGATACAATTTCTTGTATCACAGGAGGAATTGCCGAAGCCTTTTATGGAAGTGTGCCGACATTTATAGCAGAATATGCTATTTCTAAAATCACAAAACATCTTTATGGAACCATAGAGAAATTTCAAAAAAAATACTGTAATTAAAGCAATGCAAAAATGGTTTCGCTATTCCCTATTAGCAACTGCAATTATGAACTTGGCCGGAGCAGTCATATTTGCACTACCGATTTATGGTAAGGGTGATGTCTTCGGGTTGCCGAATGCTCACCCACTGTATCTTTGGATTATATCTTCTTGGATTCTCATCTTTGGTGTAGCCTATTTTTGGTTGGCACTTACGGCAAAGCCAGAGCGTTTATACATTGCAGTAGTAGCAGCTTGTAAATTAGCGATCGCTTTTATTTTCTTTGCCTTTTGGATGACAGGTGATTTACCATTTATAACTGCATCTGCTGGAGGTGGAGATTTCTTTTTTGCAATCATCTTCATCTATTGGCTTTTTCAGAGGCGGTGAACTCTAGATTTTGTGGCGTTGCTGATTTTAGGGATGAAAATAATTTTGCATACGTTCAAGACCTTTGTAGAGACGTTCCATGGAACGTCTCTACCTCCAAAAATCATACCCTAATTCAGCAACGCCGATTTTGTTAGCTCCCTCTATATTAGACATAGTAGTGAAAATTAAATGTGCGTGGTTTGAAATCCTTGTAGAGACGTTCCTCATGTAGGGATTCTCGGCTCTACAATCTTTACCGGAGATGTCTATTTAGTCTAAGAACCAACCAGATAAAAAAGTTTTTCTATTTAACATTTTTGATTTAAGCCAAATTTAAGCCAAATCTCAAAACTAGACTCAATCTGAGTTATACTCTATGCAGTATCAAACAAACATTGTTACTCACAAACATAATCAATTTAATTTAGGCTAAAAATTAACTTCTCTTAATTCCACCACCAAAAAACCTGAAGTTAACGCACCTTTCAACCAACATTACTAGGTTCGGAGTAATCCCAAGAGTGCATTTGACGGAAAGGTAAGCCCATCTTTTGGAAGACATACTTCTCTTTCACACCAGAAGCAACTAAGTCTGGCTTCAATGCTTTGATGAATTCTTCAAATTCGTAAGCGGTAACGTCGTCATAAACGATAGTTCCGTTTTCGATGTAGTTGGTAGTACGTTTATAGTCGTCATTATGAGCGAACTCATAACCAGTACCAATCATCTTCATTCCCAAATCTTGGAACGCGGGAACAACGTGACGGGGACGTAGACCACCAACCATCATTGCTACAGTCTTACCTTCCAAGCGGGGGCGATACTTAGAAACGATCGCATCCATTGTGGGTTGGTACTTAGCAATTACTTTTTCAGCATTTGCTTGGATTTTTTCGTCAAACTTGGAAGCAATTTCGCGTAAAGATGCAGCAATCTTGGTAGGACCGAAGAAATTATACTCAAGCCAGGGTATACCATAAGCTTCTTCCATGTGACGGCTGATGTAGTTCATCGAGCGGTAACAGTGGATGAGGTTCATCTTCACGTTGGGGGTCATCAACATTTCGTTGATTGTACCGTCACCAGACCATTGAGCAACAACGCGCAAACCGATTTCTTCTAACAGAATACGGCTGGCCCAAGCATCACCACCGATGTTGTAGTCACCAATGATGGCTACATCATAAGGAGTTCCTTCAAACTTCAATGTACCGTCTTTCTTAGCCTTGTCTGCTCTGGGGAATACCCAGTCACGAATCATGTCGTTAGCAATGTGGTGTCCTAAAGACTGAGACACACCACGGAAACCTTCACAACGGACAGGAACAACAGGCTTACCAATTGCTTTAGCAGACTTCTTAGCTACTGCTTCAATGTCATCCCCAATTAGACCAATGGGACATTCAGATTGAATAGAAACCCCACGATTTAAGGGGAATAATACGTCTAATTCTTCAATTAACTTGGTCAGTTTCTTGTCTCCACCGAACACGATGTCGCGTTCTTGGAAGTCGGAGGTGAAGTGCATTGTACCGAAGGTATCGACACCAGTTACACCTAAGTAGTAGTTACGACGACCAGACCAAGACCAGTAACCGCAACCTACAGGACCGTGGCTGATGTGGATCATGTCCTTAATAGGACCCCAAACCACACCTTTAGAACCTGCGTAAGCACAACCACGAGCGGTCATTACACCAGGAAGGGATTTGATGTTAGACTTAACACCGCAATCAGCCTTACCTTCTTCGTATACGTTTAAGTGCTTCTCGCGCTTTTTAGCAGCTTTTTCGGGGTAAGCTTTCAGAACTTCTTTAACTAGTTCTTTTCTTTGTTCAACAATCTTCTTGTCATCGGTCGAAGCCATTTTCTGTCTCTCTTGCTCCTAAAGCAACGGGGATATGGATGGGATGGGTGGGATGGGGACTTAATGTCCCCTATGGGGAGGGAAAGGAAGGTAAAAAGGAAATTATGTAGAGTTTTCCTTTTTCCCTGACCTAACTTATAGATTTCTACTTGCTAGCAGTTGCTGGCTTACCAATGATTTCAGCGTGCTTGGAATCATCATCAAGAATACCGAATTCAACCAACAATGCTTCCAACTCATCCATTTCGATGGGGGTGGGGATGGTGAGGTTTTTGTTGTTGATGATCTTCTTAGCTAATGCGCGGTATTCATTACCCTGATCGCTATCAGGTGCATATTCGTTAACGGTCATACGACGCAATTCTGCGTGTTGAACGATGTTGTCGCGGGGTACGAAGTGAATCATTTGAGTGTTCAAACGTTCAGCCAAGGTTTCGATCAATTCGATTTCACGGTCAACCTTACGGCTGTTACAGATCAAACCACCTAAACGTACACCACCGGAGTGAGCATATTTCAAAATACCACGAGCGATGTTGTTTGCAGCGTACATCGCCATCATTTCACCTGATGTAACGATGTAGATTTCTTGTGCTTTACCTTCACGGGAAGGAGCAATAATATTATTTTAACAGCCGGAAAATGTTTATTTTCTACAATGTTTGCTGCAATCATTGTTTTGAGTAAACAGTTTTTTTATTAGGGTAAATCTAGGGTATTTATATTATTAAAAATCAAGGACGCATTTGCCAATTTTATATAAATAATTGGATTGAGGCAGAATGCAAGCAGTAGAAAATCAAGAAAATCATCTGACGGCAAAATTAGCAACAGAATTAAAGGCAATTAATGGTAGACTAAGAGCCGCTAGGGTGAGTGTTTCTGTCAGAAAATCTGGTAATTCATTACAGTTGAGAAGTACCCTTCCTATTAAACCAGGTGATATTGATAAAAACGGTATAGGCACAAAGCAATATGATATTTCTTTGGGGATACCATTCAGTTTTGATGGTTTAAATACTGCGGAAGAGGAAGCTAATGAGTTAGGAAAATTGATTGCTAGGAAACAATTTGTATGGAATGATAAATATTTAGGCAAAACAAGATTTAAAGCCAAATTTATAACAATTGGAGAGTTGATTTCTGAGTTTGAGCAAAACTATTTCCAAACTAGAAAACGCACGCTCAAAAGTAACAATACTTTTAATAGTTATTTCTATATTGCTAAAACACATTTGCCAAAGGATAAGTTAGCGATAGATGCTAATTTTATTGATGCTGTGAAATCTTGCCCTTCATCGGATAGTGTGAAAAATGAATTAATTAAGGTGATTAGGGTTTTGTGTAAATGTTCTGGTTTAGAGGTTCCAGAATTGAGTAATTTAAAAATTAAAGCTATTTCTCAACGTAAACGTGATATACCCACTGATGCAGAAATAGAACAAGAATATCTGAAGTTTGAAAATTATGCTATTAATCGTTCTAGTAAGTTGATAACTAGGGAAGATAGAAATAATTGGAAATTGTGGAGATGGATTTATGGAATGTTAGCGACTTATGGATTAAGACCAATTGAAATTTTTGTTAATCCTGATTTAAATTGGTGGTTATCTTCAGAAAATGTGATGAATACATGGCGTGTTAATGAAGAATGTAAAACGGGAGCAAGGGAAGCTTTACCATTATATCCGCGTTGGGTAGAAACTTTTAATTTAAAAACAGATACAGAAGCAATTAATTTATTAAAAGCGAAAATTAAAAATAAAGTTACGAGTAGAGAAATAAACTCTGCGCGACATGGTACAGATAGATGGTTTAGATTTGTGGGTGTGAATTTTCAACCTTATGATTTACGTCACGCTTGGGCAATTAGAGCGCATTTAATGGGTATTCCCATTAAAGCTGCTGCTGATAATTTGGGTCATTCTGTGAATATGCACACTTCGATTTATCAAAAGTGGTTTAGTTTGGAAAATCGTAAGGTTGCGATTGAGGAAGCGATTAAGAAAAAATCGAAGTCGGAAGATTTACAGGATATGGTGATTAGATTGGAACAGGAAAATGAGAAGTTGAAAATTGAGAATGAGAGATTGAGGTTAGAAATGGGAAATCAAAGTTTAATGAGAGTGATTAATTAAATAATACGTAATCGCTTACGAAGAGAGATTTCAGCCCCAAAAACGGGGCGATGCTGTAAGCTATGGACAGTGATAAATTTTGTAATCATAGCCATAAATCCCAGGTAAAGCTTGGGTATCAGCAATACATTTCTTAACCTCTTCAGCTACAGGTGCATGAAAATTAACTAACCATAAATCTAAAGGTCGTGGTAAAGATTTTAAAGTATTTTCTAGAGCTTTTGTAGAAGTCTTGGGATCTTTTGCTTGATGAGCTAAAAGAAATTGGGAAATAACTTGTGAACCAGAAAATTTTAATTTCCAGGCTATACCCATCATTTCACCAGTTTGGACTAAGCTTTTGTGGGTTGTGGCAATGAGAACTGGAACCTGCGAATTTTGCTCAATCAATGGAACTAACAAATCAGGACGGTAGTATTTACGATAACCAAGATTAGACGTAACAGTAATGGCGCTTATTAATCCCATCAACCAAATGAGAGTAACGGCTTTTTTTCCCGTGATTCCCCATTTACCGATATCTTGATTTTGATAACAAACTGCTAAACTAGCTCCTAATAAAATGATGACAGTGGGAAAGTAAACAAAGTTGTAACGAGCGCCCCGTGTGATGTCAATACCTAGAATATAGGTAAATATAAAGAATAAAGCGATCGCTCCCAATACTACCCCAGCTAACACCTGAGTCATTAAACTATTTTCAGGTTGTTGTAGCTGCAATTTAAACCCACTAACTAAAATCGGTGTTGCCCAAATAAAGAAAATCAACATTACTAACCCAGAGAAAATCACAATTGTGAGTTGTGGTGCTTCTACTGGCAGCAAAGATATCATTGTAATCCATGCTGCTAAAGCCTGAAAAATAGGGTTTACCCAATCTAGTCCAACGCGCGAAACTTGAATCCAATCAGTCATACTACTGCGATACGGATTCTGTAAAAAGCTGGGCAACCATACTAAACCTGCTACACCAGTACCAACTGCAACAGCATAAATACGCCACCACAGAGGTGAATAGGAAATGGGGAGGTGAGGAGAATTTATCTTTACCTTTGCCTGTGTTTGGTGATACCAAGGTAGCAGGATTAAAACCAAAGCTTCAGCGCAGAGGGTGAGGGTGAAGAAATAGTGAGTAGCAATTCCTAAAGCGTTAATTCCTAGCCAGGAAATTGCTACGGTGATAGGTAATTGTGTATGGTTTTGTAGGTGACGTATGGCAATTACTAAGCAAGCTAAGGAAGCCATCACCCACAAAATTGCCAATGTATAATGACGGGCTTCTTGTGCTATAAAAATACCGTAGGGTGAGACTGCCATCATAGCAGCGGCCATCTGTCCCACTAATCGAGAACGAAAGGCTAACCTACCTAATATATACGCGAAGGGAATTGAGGCTGCACCTAGTAAAGCCGGAAGTGAACGCGCTCCAAACAGGGATATTAAGCCTTCTGGATGGGGAAATAGCTTCATCCACAGATGAGCTAGGACAAAATACAGTGGTGGATGGTTATCTTGTGTGATTATGGTATGAATCACATCCCCAATACTAGCTGCTGGGTTTGGTTGGAGTGGTTGCAATAAAATATTAGGTGCGATCGCTTGATCAAGGGGTACTTGTAAAAAATTATTCCCCAGACTAAACACCAAGGTGGCAAATTCATCAGTCCAAGGAGGCTTTCCCGTCAAATTAGCTAAACGTAAGCTAAGACCAATAATAAACCAAATTAGTAATAGCAGCGGATGAAACCAGCCAGCATAGACAGTAGAGCGCCAATTAAACAATTGCATCTGTTCTCAATTATGATCTTCACCTGCTAACAATAACTCAATGCTAGGCTTATGAACTCTCTACCAAATTAGATAAAAATCATCAGATAGCAGGACTGTAAGAGGATGTTTGAAAAGTTTTGAATGTATAAATAAACCCCTCTCCAAACCTCTCCCCGACGCGGGGAGAGGCTTTGAAACCCCCATTCCCTCGTAGGGAAGGGGGGTTAGGTTGCTGAAGATTATTGGTTTCATCTAATACTTTTCAAACAACCTCTAAGCGTTAGGTAAGTTACCGCAGATATGGCTATCACTCCACAAATGTCAAAGGTACAAAGAAGAAAAGTTACTTTATTGTGGAACTTATTTCTTAAAGGTTACTCTAAATCTTCTCTCAGGAGGCGATTTTTGATCATCAATATAATCTTCAAACTGTATAAGTGATAAACCTGCATCTACAAATTTCATGACTTCATCTTTAGTCAATGGATAAGGTACTTTTTCTAGTGCATCTTCCACATTTCTACCCCGACAAATGACAAGTAATATTCCTCCAGGAGCAAGGAAATTTGCTATAATCCTAATTTTAGCATTAAATCACCTACTTTGACCCACTAAATGCGATCGCTCTGCCCAAAGCATCAAAAATGCGATCGCTTTATTTGATTATTGATGATTATTTTTTCTAGACCGCACCTCGAAAGCCAAATCTGCACGATAAAAGCACACATCAAACTCTGCAAAAAAATTCATGTGTCCAAGTATGACGGGTGCTTCTCTAGATTCTGTCCAAGCAAATGCAAGCAAAACAGGCGAAAATTCAGCAATGGTAGCTGATAAAACTAATCCCCGTGCTGGGAAATGGGCTAAATTCCCGATTAACTAAATTGGAACTTTTTGCTGTTCCCAAATTGCTCCTAGTTGCAGACCTATTTCATAGGGTAATACATTAACGCTTGCACCTGTATCTAGCAAAGCCATAACTTCAACAGAATTGTTTTTGTGAGTTAATGTTAATGGTAAATAAGGCATATTGCTGGAAACACCAGGAGTATTACTTCGCTCAATAAAGGGAAATCTTTTACTTTCAAGCATAGCCTTCTTCCTTTGCTGCTGTTAGCATATCAGATAATGCTTGAGCCGCTTCATGGGCATGATATGGAGACCAAACAACGGCTTCAGTAGATGCTAATTGTTCCAGCAGCAAGTTTTCCTGTTCTTTATGATCAGGTGATTCTAAATTGCATCCTTCTTCTTTTGCTACAGCTAATAATAGAAAATGAATAAGACGCAATTTATCTTGGTGGGATAGCTGACTAACAGTAGGTAGCAATTCATTTAGTGGCATAGCGCAAGTTATGACAGAATGAAATCATAATTCTAAGATAACAGCATTCTAATCGCACTCCACAAACCACAACATCGGAAATGCGTTAGCGAAGCTTACCGAAGGTATCGCACTCCATAACCTAAAACACCGGAAATGCGTTAGCGAAGCTTACCGAAGGTATCGCACCCATAACCCACAACACCGGAAAAGCCATCCTGTTAATATCAATCTTTTACTAATCCCAAATCTGGTAAATTATTAACAATTTCCACCGTTTCTAAACTCACAGTAATTACCTGTTTAATTAACCTAACAATATATTCTTCATCATCAAGACGATTTGGATCATTTGTAATTCCGCTACGTTTATCTGTGGTAACTTGATATTGGTCTATAATCCAATCTAAAGCGGAACGGTTGCCTAAGCGATATGCAAATACTTCTGGGGGTATACCTGTTAAGGTGAGAAAGTCGTTATATTTGATTTGGGTTTTATCTTTAGAAAGGCGCATTTTTTCTACACGCCAATCAATGGGTAAGTCTTTATTTTCTAAATGTTTAAGGCGATATTCTGGCTGTTTTTCATAGTTAACATGAATTTCTGCTAGTCGTTTTCCTGCTGTTGCAAAAGGATGAAATTCTGGTGCAAAGGGAATGCGGGGAAGTTCTCGTTTTAGGTTTGCTGCGTAGCGTTCCCGGTAGTGGGGATGATGCAGCACTGCATAGATATAATAGAATATATCCCATTTGGTGATTGTTTCATCCTGGTAATGGTTTTGATATTGTTTTAATACCCAATCTGTAATATTTTCTTGGCGGTTTGTTCCGTCTTCGTGGTAGGTGTAGAAAGAAAACCATTGAGGAACTGTACCAATACCTAAAAAATTAAGGTCAGGAATTTTATTACTGAAAAGAGTAGCAAATGATTGTTGCGCTCCAAGACCTGTAACACATATAAAACAATTTTCTTCTTCTATTTGGGAAGTTGGAGAAATAGATGGAAATTGATATCTTCTTTCATTAAGATGTCTATCAAAATATAAGAATGTATTAGTAAAAGGTCGATATAGAGAATGACGTAAATATCGCTCCTCGAAAGCGATACAAGTTTCTCTCTTAACATAAGTTCTTAAACCATCTGACCAACTTATTTGATGGTCATCTAAATTCACAAAATTATTAATGCTTATTTCTCTATCCTTCCGATTTTTCCATCGAAATATATGATCGTTATAAAAATCAATAGTTTTCTGCATATTTTTAGCAAGTTCATCAGCGTTAAAGTTATATGCCCAAGCATCACGGCTTGTTTTGACTCCTCCGCTATAAAGCTTAAAGATTGCATAAGCCGCTATACCGTCAGTTGCTTTTGCTTCCTTTGTTCCAAGGGGTGTAAAATCCTGATACTCATCTTTTAAATCGTCTGTTAACCAATTATTTTTATTGTCTGGCTGTAACTCTTTCCATTCTGTGCTGACTACTGTTTTCAGCTTTTCAATAATTTCAAATTTCTCTTTTCTAGTCGCTCTAAAATCAACCTCATGATAAAATATTTTATGCTCAGTTGAACCTGTTTTTCTGACAAGAAAAGTTATTGATACTCCCACCATCGCAGCTAATCCAAAAACTGTATGCTGCTCACCTAGAGGAATACCATCACGCATTGAATCTTTGCGTATATCTCCTTGTAAATTAAATATATAAATATTATCAAAATCATTTTGTAGATGCTTTCGCATTCCATCAAAAGCCAATTTATCTAAAAAACTGCTATTGGTTACAAAAGCAACAACGCCATCATTTTTAAGCCGATCAGATGCCCAACGAATTGCTTTAACATAAGGATCGGAAAGAGCATTTTTATTCGTTGCTTTTGAATCCTTAGAGTAGGTTTCACTTACGCGCTTATCCATTACTAGATACTTACGATTTCGATTGTTTATATCCTCTGATTGATAAGCATTATAGGGAGGGTTGCCAATAATTACGAAAATAGGAGATTGCTTTTGTCTCTCAACACGCTTTGTATTTTCTGTAGAAAAAAGTGCTAAACTTAGTTGTTTGGCTTCAGCTAAATCAAAAGTATCAACTAAACAAATTCCTTCAAAAGATTTATATTCCCCAGCTTGCTCAAAATACTCATGCTCAATATTCATCGAAGCAATATAATAAGGTAATAACATCACCTCATTACAATGTAACTCATGTTCATATTTATAAGGTAAAGCCGATTTTTGAATTTCGGCAATTTCTCGCATTATCCGAATAATAAAATTACCCGTTCCCACAAAAGGATCAAGAATATGTACACCCTTATCAACCAACGATTTACCAAACTCTCTCTGTAAAATATCCTCAACACTTTTCACCATAAAATTAACAATTGGTTGAGGAGTATAAACAATTCCGTGAGTATCTGCAACTTTCACAGAAAAACCTTGAAAAAATCGCTCATAAATTTTATTGAGAAAATCCTGTTTTTGGGAAAAATTATCAATAGTTGCGGCGGTTTCTTCAATTGCACCATAAAACCGATCTAAACTGCTTAAAAAATGACTGCGACTAAAAGATTTAGAAGTTAAAGCATTAATCACCTTTTCAATTTCTACAGCAATAATATTCCGTTGTGCAAAATCAGGATTATTAAACACACTTCTAAAAATGCGCTCAGTCAATAAATGCTGAATCAACATTTCCTCAACTGCTGCTTCTGAAAGATTGGGATTAATTGACTGACGACAAAGTTGTAAAAATTCTGCAAAAGCATCAATAAATTTTTTATTTTTCTTACTCTGTTCTCGAATTAATTCTAATAATGCCGTTGCGTTTTCCTTAACTCGAAAACCAAACTCATTAGATGCTTTTTCCCATTGTTCAATTGCTGGAGGACGATATTCAAAAAACTGCCGAACTACATCTACTAAATTTTGTGGGTTAGTAATATCTTCATCCATTACCAGTTTACCATCCTGGTAAAGAATAGCCCTTTCTGGTTGTTGAAAAATAATATTATCTTTAGGATAATCAACAGCCAATTTTTTCTGTACTTCTTTCTTTAAATTATCCTTACTATCCTTAGCTTCCCAATAAGCACGAGGCAAGTTAAAATCATCAACTAAAGCCCCATCAACACGAAGCGGTTGTTTTTTCGGTCTTTTAATAGCATACTCTTGTACAAGAGTCCATTTAAACTGTTGACAGCAAGACTCAAGCAACTTTTGAAAAGCAGCTTTTACCGCAGTTTCATGAACCACACCCAATTTTTTAAAATTTTCTAACTCTTCGTAATATTGCTTAATAGGTTTGTGGGTTGGTTTGAGATTAAGACTAGACATATAATTAAAAGTGACGTAATAATATTAGCATATTATACAGAATAATTTTGATATTATTACTTGGGTCGCGAAAGTATAAAAACTTAATATTTTCTCTCTGCGCCTCTGCGTCTCTGCGTGAGGTAACACATTTATCAAAAATCATGTATCCCCCTTGACACAAGGTAAAAAATAGGGTAAAAAAACCATAAACCCTGAACAAAAACCCCATTTACCCAAAAATTCCCAGGGCAAAAATAGGGAACAAAAAAAACAAAATCCTCAACCAATTGCATCAACAAAAACCCTAAATAATCCCCCTTAACCTTCACGGATAGGCATAGCAAAACCACCACATACAACGTCACCTAATACGTCGTAAGATACGAAATCTAAGTCTTGGTAAGCACCGTTTTCTTCCAAGAAGTTAATAGCGGTGATAATACCACGACCTGCACAACCTACACCGGGTTCTGGACCACCAGATTCAACGCACTTAACACCACGGAAACCGGTCAACATTACTTCGTGGAGTTCCAAATCTTCAACAGCACCTCTTTCAGCAGCCAAGTGAAGAACGGTTGTTTGAGCCTTAGAGTGAAGCATCAAACGGGTAGAGTCAGCTTTAGGGTCGCAACCTACGATCATGATGCGTTGACCCATTTCAGCCATAGCTGCGAGGGTGTTTTGAGAGGTGGTAGATTTACCGATACCGCCCTTGCCGTAGAAAGCTATCTGTCTAATATTTGCGTCAGTAGTCATTGTTCGTGTTTTCCTAGAATTGGTTGATTGGGTGTCTTTCGTCTTTTGGTTCTCACGGCCAAGTTCTACGGCGGTGAGCGTGTGTAGAACGTCGCTATGGTGGCGAACGCTCTACAGACAATTTGGTTGTGTTCATAGTGTTTATTGGGTTGTAAGAATTACTAGTTTGTCATTTATCAATTGTTCTTTATCATTTACTAATGACTAATGACCAATGACCAATGACTAATTTCTAAACTGCTTCAACGATGATATCTTTGCTGATGCGATCGCGTAACCTTGATTCAATCGCAATCTTTAAAGTTGCAGTGCTGCTAGAACATGAACCGCAAGCACCTTTGAGAATAACTTGTACTTTATCGCCTACTATATCGTAGAGTTCAACATCTCCCCCGTCGGCGATTAATACGGGTCGGACTTCTTCATCTAATACTTTTTGAATGAGGGCAATCTTTTGAACATTAGTTAATGGTCTTTGTTGCCCTTCATTAAACATTGAACTAGGAATTTCTGTAGTAGTTTTCGCGCCGTTGGTGTTGAGATTTTGTTTGGCGGTTTCCTGCTTTACTTCTCTTATTATATCATCGATTTTCGCTAAACAGGAACCGCATCCGCCACCAGCTTTTACATAATTTGTTACTTGTTCTGCACTGAGAAGATTATTTTGAGCAACTGCCTTTCTAATCTTAGTATCAGTAATACTAAAACAAGTACAAATTAGAGTTCCTTCATCGTCGTCATCATGGGCAGCTAAAGGAATGCCTCTATAATTAAATATAGCAGCTTCTAAAGCTTCTTGACCCATAACGGAACAGTGCATTTTTGCTTCAGGTAAACCACCTAAATATGCAGCGATTTCTTTATTGGTGACTTTCAAAGCTTCATCTAAAGTCAATCCTTTAACCATTTCAGTCAAAGCACTAGAAGAAGCGATCGCACTGGTACAACCAAAAGTTTGAAAACGAGCATCAAGAATTTTATCAGATGCAACTTCAACTTTCAAATGTAATCTTAAAGCATCACCGCAAGCAATACTTCCGACTTCACCAGTTGCAACCTTAATACCAGCTTCGCCAGTTTCTTCAATCGCGCCTTGATTCTTGGGATCGTAAAACAACTCTAATACTTTATCAGTGTAGTCCCACATAGTTGATTGTAGATTTTGGATTTTAGATTGTTGTTCTTAGATTTCTGTTTGGTAATTGATGATTGGGTAGGGATGATGAGGATATTAGGTAGCTTGAGATTTTTCCCAGTCCCCAGTCCCCAATCCCCAGTCCCCAATCTACCGATTTACTAAAGTGTGTTCCTGCTGTTGTAACCAACCCGCGTCATCATTTTTGAAGGGAGATAAAGCGCGGAGACGTTCAACAATTTCCGGCATTACTGCAATTACTTGGTCAATTTCAGCTTCTGTGGTGTAGCGACAAAGACTGAAGCGAATCGAACCATGTAACGTAGTGTAAGGTAAACCCATTGCTCGTAAAACGTGAGATGGTTCAAGAGAACCCGAAGTACAAGCAGAACCAGAAGAAGCACAAATACCATGCTTATTTAGAAGTAACAGAATTGCTTCACCTTCGATATATTTGAAACCGATATTTGTGGTGTTTGGCAATCTATTTTTCACATCACCATTCACTGCACAGTCGGGAATTTTAGCAAGTAAGGATTGTTCCAAGCGATCGCGCAACTTTCTTTCTCTCTTAGTTGCTTCTTCCAAGTGGAACATTTCCAATTCCGCAGCTTTACCTAAAGCGACAATTGCGGGAACATTCTCTGTACCTGCTCTGCGTCCTCTTTCTTGATGTCCACCAATTAATAAAGGACGGAATCTCACCCCACGTCTTACATACAAAGCACCAATACCTTTTGGAGCGTGAATTTTATGACCAGACATGGTTAACATATCTATGGTGCTGGTCTTCATATTCAAGGGTATTTTACCTACCGCTTGTACTGCATCGACGTGAAAGATTGCTCCATATTCTTTAACTCTAGCACCAATTTCTTCAATTGGAAAAATTGTGCCGGTTTCGTTATTGGCATACATCACTGTTACCAAAGCGGTGTTACCAGTGAGAGAAGCTTCTAACTCATTCAAGTCTATTTGTCCCTTTTCATTAACTGACAAATATGTAACTTGATAACCTTGAGTTTCTAATTGTTTGCAGACATTTAAAACTGCGGGATGTTCTACCTGAGTTGTGATGATGTGGCGTTTTTCTGGTTGAGCTAATAATGCAGCACGAATAGCAGCATTATCACCTTCAGTTCCACAACTGGTAAAAACGATTTCTGATTCATCTGCACCCAGCAAAGCTGCAACTTGTTCTCTAGCTACTTTCACACTTTTGCCAATTTGTCCGCCAAAGGTGTGCATACTAGAAGGATTAGCGTAGTAGTCCGTTAGATAAGGTAGCATTACCTCGACGACTTCAGGATCTACTTTAGTTGTTGCATTATTATCGAGATAGATGCAATTCTTTAACATTTCCGTCATTAGTTATTACTTATTAGTTATTACTTATTGGGTTTTGGTAATTGGTGATTGGTAATAGGTAATAGCTAAAAACTTCTTTACTGTCACCTGTTACCTGTTACCTGTCACCTGTCACCTAAACCACTACTTGTTGCTTTTTCAATTGTTCAGAGAACTTCTGGGAATAAGTGTTATACCAGCATTCCCAATAATCTTGTTTATTGGTTAACTTCGCTAAGACGCTGTTGTATTTAGAAAACCAACTTTCCCAATAATCACTTGGTTGTTTCACGCAACCATTCGCAGTGGGACAAACTGCTTTACATTGAGGTACAGTGTGAATACTACCAACGCAGTTTGTACAAAGTTCAGAGTCAATCAAATAATGATCATCTACTATCTTGACTGCACCAGTGGGACATACAGACAAACAGAGCTTGCAGGAAATACATTGGCTAGTAATAGTGTAAGCCATGACTATTCTCCTTATGGGGCGTTGGGCTGTAGTAATGGTGGCATAGAGAAGGCAAAAGTGAGAAGTGAAAAGAATAGAATTCTTCTGACTTTTGACTTTTGACTTCCTACATATTCATTACTGATTAGCCGTTACATACTGCTCGTAAAACTCTAAAGCAACTTTCTCGATTACGTCGTAAGCTTCTACAGTCTGGATGCCAGCTTCGTGCAGTTTCTCTTTAGGACAATTACCTATTTTAGAAACTAAAACTGCTTTACAATCTGCGATCGCTTTCATTATATTTTCTGCGGTCGCTTCTTCACCGTATCCACCTTGACAATATTGATCAATCTTGCGATGACTGACAAATTTTACCTCATTACCATCCACTTCGTAGACTTGGAATTCCTTCACATGACCGAAGTGTTGGTTAACTAATCCACCACCTTTAGTTGCTACTGCAACTAGGATTTTAGGACTATTAGCAGCTTTCTTGCCGGTTTGTACCTTGGCTTTTGCTAGTTTAATTTCTTCTCTAAATTTCTCAATTCCTTCATGAACTTCCTGGCGTGTTTCCAGATTGTATTCTGGAGACATTTCCAAGAATTTATCTTTAGTGAATTCTTGGCTGCGGTCTTCTCCTAATAATCCTACCGCATCTGCTCGACACTGGCGACAGTGACGCATCATTTTCATGTTACCAGAGCAGTTATCTTGAACTTCTTTGAGTTCTTTCCCTGTGGGTCCACGTTGACCGGTTAAACCGAAGTGTGTTCCATGTTCTGGTGCAGAAATTAGCGGCATGATGTTGTGCAGGAATGCACCTCTTTCACGAATTGCTTTGTTAACTTCTACCAAATGTTTGTCATTAATTCCGGGAATCATCACCGAATTAACTTTGCATAAGATATCAGCTTCTTTGAGAGCTTGCAATCCTTCCAACTGCTTTTCTAGGAGAATCTTCGCCCCTTCAATTCCTCTGTAACGCTTGCGTTTATAGTGAACCCAAGAATAGATTTGTGCGCCTATTTCTGGGTCGATGGTGTTAAGGGTGATAGTAACGTGATCTATATTTAATTGTTTGATGCGATCAACATATTCAGTCAACATCAAACCGTTAGTAGATAAGCACAGTTTAATATCTGGTGCTTTATCTGCAATCAACTCAAAAGTACGGAATGTTTTTTCTGGATTTGCTAAAGGATCACCAGGTCCAGCAACTCCCAAAACTGTCATTTGGGGAATTTTACCCGCTATCACCAATACTTTATGTGCGGCTTCTTCTGGTGTGAGTAATTCGCTTACTACTCCAGGACGGCTTTCATTAGCACAGTCATACTTGCGGTTACAATAGTTGCATTGAATGTTGCAAGCTGGGGCAACTGCAACGTGCATCCGTGCGTAATGGTGGTGAGCTTCTTCGCTATAACAGGGATGTTTGGCGATGCGTTCTATGAGCTTTTCGTCCATTTCTGGGGTTGTGCTGCTATCGCAACCGCAACCACCTGATTTAGCTTGGTTGATATTAGGTTCCTGTTCGGAGGAGGTGAGGAGTCCTGTAGCCGGTAGTGTCATTGAATTTCGCAAGGGTCGGTGGACTAGATGGCCACTGTGGGAGATGCCGTTGCTACTTCCAATGCCTATGAATTGAAAGTCGCGTCTGATACTCACGTTGCCCGCAGGTGTTAACAATAATACCAATTTTGGATAATTACTGTGATTAGCAATTTTGGTGAATTTTCATCCAAAATCCCAAATCTCAAATCTCAAATCCAAAATTGATACAATGGCAGGCAGAAAATGCTTGGGGTTCGGCTGGTGTGTGTCAACTGTGGGTCTTGGGTTGAGACGACCCAACGGGTCATCTCTACGTGTGTACAGCCGCGACTTCCATTCACTTCAGGCATGGTGCTATCTCATCCCTCCACTCACTTTTAGCTTCTAACTTTGTTAAGGAGCGTTAAGTGATTGGCGATAAATGATTTATAGCAGCACTTTCTAGATGGGTGAATGGTTGTATGAGGATAGGATTTATTGGATTTATTATGTATGTACTCAAATCTAGAAATCCCAATCTTTGTCAGGATTACAAAAATTAAATAATATTTTTTCGGGTAGGGGTGCTAGTATTTTTCGATTGGGGTACGAGTATTTATGATGTGGGGTTCAGGATTTGGTTGTACTCATTCAAAACCCAATACCTGTCAGGAATTGGGTGATATTTGGGTTGATTTTGCCTTACATTCATCATGTACTCAATTAACCCTCAAATCCTACTAAAAGCTTTAATTTGCAAGGGATTGGAGGTGAAAAACTGGAGTAGGATAAGCCTTACTAATCCAGTAACGTGCAAAATTCAATTCTGTATACAACATATCATTTTTTTTCAGATAAAAATGCAGTTTATATTCTTTTAACTTTTCGATAGTCAATGATGTTAATTGCATTTCTAAGATGATGCTGGTTCAACATTAGGGCTTTAATAAAATCATAACTCTTAATGCAGATAATTTGCAAGTAATATCATCTTGATTAGGGCAGGGAATAGGCAAGAAGGAATAGAGAATAAGGAATAGAGAACAGGGAATGAGAAATAATGTCAAATTAGGAAATGGACAATGGGGAAAGAAATTAATTGTGTTGAACTTTTAGCGATCACCTCCGGTGCTGCGCTCCGCGCAATCGCTACACTGTAATTATGGCGAACAAGTCAAAAGAGGGGAAAGTCCATGAAAGCTGTTGTTATCCGTCACTATGGTGATGCTGAGGTGTTGCAGTATGAAGAGGTGGAACAACCGAAAATCAAACCCGACCACTTACTTGTTAAGGTTCACGCTAGTAGTGTTAACCCCATTGACTGGAAAACCCGCAAGGGAATGCTGAGTATTTTAACTGGAAACAACTTTCCCCTAATTCTGGGTTTTGATGTCGCTGGGGAAGTGGTGGAAGTTGGTTCACAGGTGACGCGCTTCAAACCTGGAGATGCTATTTATGGCAGTACCAGCTTTCCTGGGGGCGCTTATGCAGAGTTCGCCGCTATCCCAGAAAATTTGGCGGCTCCCAAACCAAATAATTTGACTTATGAAGAAGCAGCCACCATACCATTAGCGGCGCTAACGGCTCTACAGGCATTGCGAGACTTGGGTAATATCAAATCAGGTCAAAATGTATTGATTAATGGCGCTTCGGGCGGTGTGGGCATTTTTGCGGTGCAAATTGCTAAGGCGTTGGATGCCGAGGTGACTGGTGTTTGCAGTACCAAAAATTTGGATTTGGTGAGGTCGTTGAATGCAGATTTAGTTATTGACTATACGCAACAGGATTTTACTGAAGGTAATGTGCAGTACAATATTATTTTTGATGCAGTTGCTAAACGAGCATTTTCTAATTGCAGAAAAGTTTTAAAGCCAAATGGAGTTTATATTTCAACTCTCCCCACACCGGAAGTAATTATACAGGGTGTTTTAACAGCGTTTCTTCCTGGACAAAAAGCTAAATTTGTGTTGGAGAAGCCTAATAGTAAAGATTTGGTTTATTTAAAAGATTTGATTGAAGCTGGTAAACTGCGGACGGTGATTGATCGCACATATCCTTTACAAGAATTAATAGAAGCACATCGGTATAGTGAAGGAGAGCGTGCGGTGGGAAAAATTGCAATTGTAATTACACATTGAGTTAAGTTTCGCGCAATCTCCGTCAGGAGATCCCGGAGGGTAGATGCTAAGGAGCAAAGGCGCAAAGTTATAGCAGTGTTCAAAGTAACAGGAAGATGTCAAATAGCTATAAGATCCCCGACTTCTTTTTTTATCTTGTAAATAAATTATCAATTGATGTTAGAAGTCGGGGATCTGGGGATGCTATAATATTGAACCAATAGGCATTTCTGAAATTTAAGAATTAGAATCAAAAGCGAGTTGATTTTCACAATCAGCTTCAGAACTGAAGGTAAAGTCAAGACGTAATCCCAAGTTTTGAGGATTTAATGAAATACCAACTAAGTCATCACTTTTTAAATCTTCAAGAAAATATAATAACATAAGATAATATCATTGTTGATTTATTCACAAATTGAAAAGATATGATAGAGCAAGAATTTCTGGTATTTTGGTTTAAGTGATGAACAAATTGCAGAGGCACTAGATTTACCTTTGGAGGTTGTAAAGCTGGTAGACTCGGAATAATAAAGCTTTTAATTTTTAAGGTGATTTTTCCTTGGTATTTTTCCACTGTACGCAATCAATGTTATAATTACATTAATTCTTAAGTATCCTATTATGAGCCAAATTCTAACTCTGGAACTAAGTGATAAAATAGCGATCGCTATTCAGCAACAAGCTAATAATATCGGTATTTCTCCAGAAAGTTTAGCAACAGCATTGCTAGAACAACATTTTAGTCGAGTTTTGGTAGTACCTACAGATGCACAAAAAGAATTAGCACGGGCAAAATTTGAACGTCATTTTGGCACACTCAATATTCATAATAGTACAAATATTGATAATGAAACCATTGATACAGACTTAGTTAAAGAGTATGCTAATAACCACGAGGAGGATTAATGCTAATTGATACCTCTGGGTTACTTTGTTTACATTATCCAACTGAGCCACTTCATAGTCTAGCTTGTAGTGCATACAAAAAGGCTACAGTTAGGGTAACTCACAGTTACATCATTGCTGAATATGTTGCTTTAGCAAATGCCAGACGCTTTCCTCGCTCATCCATACTTGCTTTTGTTGTTGACTTATTAGACCTCTCCGGAAATATGGTAGAGACGTTCCGGCGGAACGTCTCTACAAGGGTTTCAAACCACGCACATTTAATTACCGGAGATGTCTATTGGATAACCCAGATATTGAAACGGTTTGGATTAATGAATCATTGTACAGAAAAGCAATTGAGCTATTGATGATAAGGCAGGATAAAAGTTACTCTTTATGCGACTCCATCAGCTTTGTACTGATGCGTGAAAGAAGTATTAACGAAGCTTTAACAACAGATCGACACTTTGAGCAAGAAGGCTTTATTCGTTTACTGCATCCAGAATCATAATAAACATATTCATTATTTTAACTGATCAGAATATCATCGTTGCTGAGTCATTGCCATCACAGTTGCAACAGTCAATGCTGAAATGTTACCAAGGGTGGGAAGTGTATCATTATCGGCATAAATAAGTGGTAACTCTTGATTTTCCCACACCCAAATTTGCTTTCTTTGAATATCAATTAACCAAGCAAGCTGTGTCCCTTTACTCAAGCAGTGCAGGATTTTTTGTTGTATATCTAATGTACTTTGATCAGGAGAACGAATTTCAATTAACCAGTCAGGTGAACCTTGTAGCGGTCCATCTTCATTAGAAAGGCGCTCACTCTTAACAACTGAAATATCAGGTACAGGAGAAATGGGAGGTACAATACACCGCAGTTCTTGAATAGCTTCGTAGGCGGTAGTTTGGCTGTTAATGGCGTTAACAAGGTTACGTTGGAAGCGAGAATAAAACAGCGTTGGCATGGGTTTTTGCTGGGCTTTTCCCTGGATAAACTCCCAAGCAGGAGAAGCTTCAATATTAGGTTGCTGAAGAAAATTGTCTAATGGGTTGGTGAAAGTAGATAATTGCATAATTGCTGTTATTGATTATTCACATTTTTGGCAAGTTTCAGTAAATTCAATATTTCCTTCTCAATAGATTCAAAATGGAATATTCTCATCCTGTAAATCCTTTAATCCTGGACATCCTGATTCAGACAAAAATTATAACACAAGATAACTCAATAACATCCAGATCCCTATATTGCTATTTTGTATTCCCACATACAGCAAACAAAATCCTAAAACAAAATAAAGAAATCGGTTTTTTAACTACCAAAACTCTACACTAATAATAGTAACAGCAACTACATAAAAACTATATTTCCTGTCATTAACATAACTTCTCTGAGCATAAGAGTACAACTTAATATATCTCAAAAAATCTTGCCTAAATCGCTGCCAGTCTCACAGGCAAATAGATTTACTTGAGTACAAAAAAGCTAAAACCCTAACCCATAAATACCAGTACCCCTGTCATAAAACACTAGTACCCCTACCCCTACATAAAATGTTAACTTCTGTTAAATAGGGGTTTAAACCTATTGAGTACAATCGTAATAAATTCAATATATTCAATCGGTATCTGTGGTTTTGTCTGCTTTCGAGTCACCTGATATAAGCAGAAAAATACAACATGGCTCTTTTAACCAGACAGTACCGATGCAACAGTCTCTAGACAGTATTAAAACCCAAACTGCAAATACAGACTCGCAGAAAAATCAACGTTCTGGCGGTTTTTTTGAGCCATTAATGAGTGATTTTCGGATCATTTTTGAGCGTGATCCAGCCGCACGTAATTGGTTGGAGGTTATATTTTGTTATCCTGGATTTCATGCTCTTTGTTTCCATCGTCTCGCACACTGGTTACACATCCGTAAAGTGGGTTTTATCCCTCGTTTAATTTCTCACTTGGGACGATTTTTAACAGGTATTGAAATTCATCCAGGTGCAAAAATTGGTAAAGGTGTATTTATCGATCATGGTATGGGTGTTGTCATTGGTGAAACTGCCATAGTCGGAGATTATGCACTCATTTATCAAGGTGTAACTCTGGGTGGCACAGGGAAAGAAAGCGGTAAACGTCATCCTACCTTGGGTAATAACGTTGTTGTGGGTGCGGGTGCGAAAGTATTAGGAAATATTCAAATTAGCGATCGCGTGCGGATAGGTGCAGGTTCCATAGTCTTGCGTGATGTTCCCCCAGATTCTACCGTTGTTGGTATTCCTGGCCGCATTATTTCCCATAAACAAAGCAAACGTCTTTCTCCTTTAGAACATGGAAAACTACCTGATGTGGAAGCAGGTATAATTCGTTCCTTGCTTTCCCGAATCGAAAAACTTGAACAACAACTGCAAACCATGAATAGTCATCAGCAGAACGAGGAACATTAAATTATGTTCTCACTAGGTGAACAAGTTTTGCAGATTCCTTTAAGTGATAGATGGCAAATTTATCACCGTTTGCAAGAGTTGATGATTGCTTGTTCTTGCCCTCCAGATGGTTCTTTACGCGTGCAAGTAAAGAGTTTGCAAGAAGCAATTCTTGTCCGCAGTGCAGTCATGCAATTTCTAGCTTCGCGCTGTGAGTTAGTAACATGGTTAGAAACTTGTTGGAGTCACAGTATAGAGTAAAAAGTGCATAACTGACTACAATTTACATCTTCTCAAATGTCTAATCAATACTATTTCAGAGCAGAATTCATGATGCAAGCATAATTCATCCTCTACAAAAGTCGAAGTTATTGTTTACTCACAATTTAGCTTGCAGACTGAAAGAAATTAACCTAAGCTTAGGTTTCACTCTCTCTACTAAATCTGCTAAATCTCCAAATTCTCTGACATATTTCATTCTTGAACAAAGTGAAATTAGTAAGTAACCTTGGGGGTAGTATTTTGTTATCTTGTCTCGCTTGATATTTTCAAAGTCAAATTATGGTAGACCGTAACAGCGATAAGAAATTACTGCAATTTTTGCATAATGAACTGGAACTTTCCCAAGCGGATATTGCTGTTGCTTTGCGACACCGTGAGTTTGATAAAGGACCTATTCCTATGCTGCTTTGGCAGTATGGTTTTATCGATTTAGAACAGTTAGATAAGATTTTTGATTGGTTAGCAGAACACGCATAGGTTCAGTTATCAGTCATCAGTTCTCAGTTAAAATCTTTGCACTTAGATATGAAGCAAATATTTGTGAAACATCAATTGTCTATACTGCTTATCAATGATCACCAAACAACTAAGGAGGGAGGGAAATACTATGATTACTAGTTTAATTGCTGGACTGAGTATTTTATTACTGACAGGATTTACTAATAGCTATATTAGTTACTGGCTATTTATAGAACATCACAATCATGACAGGAAAAAATCCTCATAAATTATACCAAAATTTGGTTTCCTATCATACAGATGTGGTGTGAGTTATTAGGCAATAATTAAATATTATAAACTGTCTTTAATAACTCGTGTGATTTTTAGCAGTTATCTAGAAAATTTTAATATTTGTTTTATATCTATGATGGATAGGAATTGTAGCGTTAAAGGGTATTAGTAAAAACTCGGCTAGAGGGATATTTGAGATGAGTCAAATTAGTATTAATGATACTACGTTACGTGATGGTGAACAGGCGGCAGGTGTTGCTTTTAACTTAGAAGAAAAAGTAGCGATCGCAAAATTTCTTGATGCCATTGGTGTTCCCGAATTAGAAGTCGGTATACCAGCAATGGGAGAAGAAGAAATTCGCACAATTCAAGCAATTTCTGACTTAGATTTAGATGCAAAATTACTAGCTTGGAACCGCGCTGTTATCTCAGATATTAAAGCCTCTATTGCCTGTGGACTGGAAAGAGTACATATTGCTATTCCCGTTTCTGGTATACAAATTGCTGCTAAATTTCATGGTCAATGGAGAGTAAGTTTACAACGACTTAAAGACTGTATTAGCTTTGCGCTTGATCATGGTCTTTGGGTTGCAGTAGGGGGAGAAGATTCTTCTAGAGCAGATGAAAACTTCCTCGAAGATGTAGCTTTATATGCTCAAGAATGGGGTGCATCAAGATTTCGTTTTTGTGATACAGTTGGAGTGCTTGATCCCTTCGGAACTCACCTCAAAGTTAAACGATTAGTATCTACTTTATCAATTCCTGTAGAGATTCACACCCATAATGATTTTGGTCTAGCAACTGCTAATGCTATTGCTGGTATTAAAGCTGGAGCAGTTTCTGTGAATACCACCGTTAATGGTTTAGGTGAAAGAGCAGGAAATGCAGCTTTAGAAGAAGTTGTCATGGCCATAAAATGTATCTACGGTGTTAATTTAGGAATTGATACTCGACATTTATTAGGACTATCGCAATTAGTTGCTGCTGCTTCAGGTGCAAACGTCCCACCTTGGAAAGCAATTGTTGGAAAAAATACCTTTGCTCACGAGTCGGGAATTCATGCTGATGGTGTCCTGAAAAACCCAGAAACCTATGAACCATTTTCACCAGAAGAAGTAGGTTGGGAACGTAGTTTAGTATTAGGTAAACATTCTGGAAGGCATTTATTATCTAACTTGTTAGCACAGTATGGCATCTTTTTGAATTCAGAAGAAACCCAATCTGTTTTAGATGCAGTACGGCATGAATCAACACTGAAAAAACGCAGTATCACTACAGAAGAATTGTTGAATTTAGTACGTGAACAGAGGTATTCCCATGCAGCGCGATGAGGTAGAACTGAATTCTCAACCAATTTTTGAAATTGGTCAAAAAGTCCGAGTTAAGAAACTCATTAAAAATGATGGTACTTTTCCTGGTCGAGAAATTGGAGAAGTTTTAGCAAGAATTGGAGACGTTGGTTATGTATCCAGCATAGGAACTTTTTTACAAGCTTACTATATCTATGCTGTGCATTTTTTAGATACAGGGTACATCATCGGTTGTCGAAAAAGAGAACTAGAATCTGCTGAGGAAACACATGAAAGTAATGCTACGGATGAATGATGCTGGAACTTTGGTGGCCTACGTCGCTAAAAAAGATCTGGAAGAAGAAGTAGTCAAACAGACAGATAGTGATGCAGGTAAAGTTCTCACTTTAGCTAATGGTTGGGAATTAGAATTTAGTGAAATACCAGCTAAGGAAAAGCTACCCTTAACTGTTGAAGCTAAACGCCTTGCATAAAATTATTACAAGTAACCGATAGAAGGTAAAAGGTAAAAGCATACAGCAGAAGTCAGGAGTCAGGAGTAAAAACAGCTTCATACTTGGTTTTTGGTTGAAATTTTGTACTTCATTTACCTGTAATCTGCTGTATTTTTTCCTCTTCCTTATTCCTTTAGATGAGCAACATTACCCCAGTAACGCGGGGTTTATTATTTTTATGGCAAATTTGGGTTATCAATATGGGTGAAAAGTATCAGACTTTATCGGAATTGAATCTTGAAGGACAGTTTTTAGGTTTTGTTGGTGATAAGCCGCAAAAATCTAAACACTTGCATTTGGCAATTCCTTCAGGAAATGTGAAAATTAAAATACCTAAAGATTTGCGCTGTTCTCTGATTGCTTCTTTAGTACCTGGTGAACAAATTAGTATTGCTGCTATTAGTAAATTAAACCCACGGACACGTAAACTGAAACTCACAGCTTATCAAGTCCAAGCATCTGGTTTTTGTCCGATTCATAATCGACTACCGGAAACTACCGCTAAAATTATGGTCTGTCAAAAATCTGGTTGTATGAAACGGGGTGGGAAAGGTTTATTATCAGAATTAGAAAAAACTTTGTGCGATCGCGGTTTGTTAGATAAGGTAGAAATCGAACACACCGACTGTCAAAAACGTTGTAGTAGCGCACCCAACTGTGTTTTGATGTTGGGTAAAAAGCAATACAAAAAAGTGCATCCAGAAGCCATAGCTTCCTTGTTAGAGAATCATTTGAGAGGATGTTTTAAAAGTGAAGGAATAGTGTAACAAAGCTGACAATTTTAAGCTGATTCTTCAAAATTAGCTTAAAATTCTTTTCCGGATCTGTCTAATTCAGTCTTGGATAAATCTTATATTAGAGGATATTTTAAAAGGGTATTTTGCTATCAAATTTAGCACAGTCAAGCATCTCAGTACATTAGTAAAACATTGATTTTCCGTTATATTTAAACTCAGTAATAACGGCAAATTCTACCTTTTGGTACTTTACAAACATCCTCTTAGTTCAATATCAATAATTAAATTGTATAAGAGTGTGAGGACTAGAACTTTGACTAAATGCCAATTTGCTCATGTAATTTCCGCTAATTGGCTGCTGTTGACTGGAATAAATCTATTAGGTTGCCTTTTCCTATCTACATCTATTGCCATTAAAGCTGCATCTGCGGTTGATAGAGTTGATGAATTAGTTACTAATGCCACGACTAAGGAATTATCAACTCAGCAAAAAGTAGCGTCAACTAAAGACATTAGCCAAAAATCCCCACAGTTAGCTATTGAACTGAATCAACCTTTGATTTTGCTCAAACAACCACAGACTATCACCCAAAAGATAGATACTTTAACTAGCGTGGGTGATAACTTTGGTGAAGCCAAGAAACTTTATCCTACTCAGCCCCAGACCATCACCCAACAGATAGATGTCTCTGGTAGTAGAGGAGATAAATTAGGAGATGTTAATCAATTACGCCAGGATTTATTAGTTGAACCCCTGTTTCAAATAACTCCTCCACAAACTCCTCCACAAACTCCTCCACAAACTCCTCCACAAACTCCTTCACCCAAGCGAACCTACCAACCTGGGCTCAGTTTTGGCGCTCCAAGTGCTTTCGGGGCGGCATGGGGGGACTTATTTGTAGGAGCATCGGGCGCTACAGCAGGTAAAAGTAGGGACGGTAACCCAGACGCAAGTATGAGCGCAGGTTTTGGGTTGGGAGATGCTTACAAATTGGGTGCTTTGGAATTCACCTTCAACAACGGTAGTGTCAAAAACCTCGGTTATAACGGCACTTTTGACCTCAAAGCTCACCGCGTTGTCTATGTTAAAGGCAACAATCAAGTTGCTGTAGCTGCTGGCTGGAATACCTTTGCCCAGTATGGTAATGAAGGAATTAGACCTTCCGGTGCTTATGGTGTAGTCACAACATACTCTCTTTTACAGCCTAACAATCCTGTTAATCCAATGGCTATCTCCTTTTCTCTAGGAGCAGGCGGTGGCGACTTCCGACAAGGTAATGAGAGTACCGGTGTATTTGCTGGAGTGGGTGTGCAAGTTCATCCCCAGATCGGTATGGGTTTCGGTTGGAGTGGAGTAGGTTTAAATGCTGGGGTTTCCGTTGTCCCTGTGCCTACCATTCCCTTGATAATTACTGCCCAAGGTGCTGATCTCACAGATAACAGTTTCGGCGGTAGGATACTTGTTCTGACTGTGGGCTATGGTTTCAATTTTCTGCCTAGATAGGTTTGATAGCATCAAAACTCAAACAATACAAGAAGGTTTTCAATGATTCTGAAAACTTCCTAACTTCCCCTGCTGACTCCTGAAAGGCAGTTGCTCTTGGGAAACCTCAAGACCGCACTGCCTCCTCCTGACTCCTACTCTATAGCTTACGTCAAGCCACTCCTCACGACAAACTTTTTCAACCAACCCGAAATCACCACTTCAATATTTACTATCTAGAGAATCACCATGTTAAAAATCAGAACCTTCTTTCTTAGTCTCGCTTGTACGCCTTTAATTATATTTTCTTTACACTTAACGAATCAAGTCCAAGCTAATTCACCAAGCAAAGGTCAGGCGGGATCTGCAAGTGGAGGTGCAATCTCACCCTCCAATAATCACCCTGGTCAATCACCCAGTAGAGGTCAGGCGGGATCGGCAAGTGGAGGTGCAACCCCACCCTCAAATAATCACCCTGGTCAATCACCCAGTAAAGGTCAGGCGGGATCGGCAAGTGGAGGTGGAAACACAAATAACCCTGGTCAATCACCCAGTAAAGGTCAGGGAGGATCGGCAAGTGGAGGTGGAAACACAAATAACCCTGGTCAATCACCCAGTAAAGGTCAGGGAGGATCGGCAAGTGGAGGTGGAAACACAAATAACCCTGGTCAATCACCCAGTAAAGGTCAGGGAGGATCGGCAAGTGGAGGTGGAAACACAAATAACCCTGGTCAATCACCCAGTAAAGGTGAGGCGGGATCTGCAAGTGGATCTGAATCATCCGGTATCATTATTATACGAAAACCGGATGGGTCTATACTGATTAAGCTTTCACCTGCGGTTGTACACAAGCTTAATGCTGCCGCTAATCGTATACTTGCTAGTGGTGGTGGTCATAGATTCTCATCGGCTCAAGCTCATAAAGTTATGATCACCTTAACTTTAAGAGGTGTTTCTCCAAAATTATCACAAGCATTTTCACGTGCAGTAGTTAATATTTTCACATTTTCCCGTACTTCTACTACACCCAGTTTTCCTTCAGTTCAGTTACCGCAAGGACAGCTAGTAGCCAGCACTAAAGCTTTCAAACCTAGTTCAAGCATCGCTGAGGGTGATGCAGTACCAACTGTTAACATTGACAACCTGAACGAAGCTATTAATATCTACAACAAGATTGTACTAGAAAGCGATCCAGCAACTCTTCAGAAGCTTTCACAATACTCAGACTTTGTGGAAATTGGTAAAACTCTCACAGAATTAAGGGCTGCAATCAAGTAGTATTTATTCAAGTACGTAGGGTGCGTTGGGCGCATTAGTAAAAAATACCCATTCATCAATAACTGGAGCAAGCTCCGTAACCCACCATCAGGGCGCATCTCAAATGTGCAGAATCCCCAAGCCCATGGCACGCTTCGCTTTGGTTTAAGAAGATGCGCCTGCATAGGCAATTTCCACCTCCGTGGACTAATAAGAGACTTAAAACCCGCCTTCGCGGGTTTTGTTTGTATAGTCGCGAATTAAGTAGGTAGGCTTAAATAAACCTAACTAACTATGTAACGAAATTTAAAATGCTGGCTATAGCTTGCGTGACAACGTAGGATTAATACGCCTCCCGTCAGGGATACGTGAATGCTCAGTTCGCAATAACATAGTTATAAACTTTCCCACCCACCTACTTACAGCAGTTTTCACGTATTTGAACCACAATTATTAGACCTAACCCCCATGAAGGGAAGGGGAGGAAATCAAAGCATCTCTCCTACTAGGAGGACTGCTTGTGGACTATTTACCTGAAAATAGCTGTATATTCGCTTCCCTATGAATTGCAAATACAGAAATGGTATAAATAATATGAAAAATATGCGAGTCTACTTTAGTAGACTTTAGCTATTAGCCCGGAACTTAAGTTCCGGGCGGGCGTGGAAGCCAACAAATAAGCTATTGATTAGATATTCGGGGATCTATCTTCTTCCTAAGTAACTAACCCTTCCAAAACCTGCTGTAAATCACTTGTTAACTCAGCCACCGCTTGTCTGGCATCCACTCGACTAGCTTTATAAGTTAGATAACGTTCAGAAACAGATATTGGTTTGCCTACAGTAATTTTGACTTTTTGTTGACCCAACTCTGGACGATTTAAAGGATTATTACCTTTAATTTTATTGACCATATCCCATAAAAGTAAAGTCGTTTCTGCAAATCTTTCTACTGTTGGTTTTTCGCGGATATAAGTACCAGAAACGGCCACAAAACTTTCTACTAACCTCATGTGCCACATCCGAAAATATGCTTCTTCGGCGATTCTATCCCCTAAACTTTTCTCAATGGGTGCTAATGATTTAATATCTTTAAAATCTTCTCTAAATATATAATTCCATCCTGCTTGTTCTAATCGTCTACATCTATCATTCCAATTGCCCCTAGATGGTAAATCAAAATATTGTTCAGCAATGAATAACGCCACATTCATCACAGATTGTAACCGATAAGCTAAAGCTTCATTTCTGTCTGTAATTTCCCCATTGGTAATTTTTTCATCTGGCAGTGTTTGATGATAGAAACGAGTGTAGAATTTCTCCATTATCGATAATAAATGTTCTGATAAAGTCAATAAGCGGGAATAAAGCACATCAAAGGAAGTGGCATTATTGGCTGATTTGACATTTAAACCACTAGCAGCTTCTAATTCAGTTAATAAATTGGCGATCGCTCCCCAAGGTTCGTTAACATAACTATATTTCAGCCCAATAGGTACAATTAAAACCTCCTCATTTCTGCCTGCTTTCTGCAAATCTTCCGCACACCAAAAACCCATTTGTGCAATACCTGGTTCTAAAGGGCTAACAATTTCTGACAAACCATTAGTTGCACCTTCTGGAGCAGCAGCCATTGGGAACTTACCATTAATATACAAATCCCGTGCAGAACGCAACCCAGTCCAGTCAGCTTTACCCCGTTGAATAGGAGTACCACCTAAATTAGAAGCAAGCCAACCAATATGTTTACCCGCCCAAAGAGGAATCCCTCGATCATAGATAAAATGGGCATGAATTGGATGCTGTATGGTTATTTTTTCCTGTTTTGCTGCCTTTGGCACAAGTTGGGAAAACAAGTAAGTTAAACACAGAGGATCATCCGTTTTCGGATGCCGAAACGCCAACATAAAGCGGATATTACCTGTTTGAAACTGACTATAAAGCTCCGCTAAAACTTCCACATTTTCTGCTTCAATTTGGCTAATCTGAGTTTTCCAGCGTATCCAGTCCGGTAAGAACAGATGCACAAATTTCAACAACAACGGGTTAAACGCTGGGGGGATAAATTCTAGCGGTGGTTGTGCTTGATACATTAAATCTGAGAAGATAGAGGACAAATAAATTCAAAATCATCAAAATTCAAAATTTTGGCGCTGTTGATACCTTCCTCATGGAACCTTTACCTCACCAAATTACCGCAGTTGATGGAGAAATGCTACCACGTTAATCACTGCCTTTGCTCCTGATCTTCTTGCTTCTGATAGCATAGCGTGGTGTCAGCCATACTCCTGACTCTTGACTCCTGACTTCTCACAAGCGATCGCAAATGACACAATTGCGGGAAACTGAGAACAGGTATAAAGAAAGGAGAACTAACTCTATGGCCTGGACAAAAATTCTGGAAGCAAACGCCCTATCCTCTGGTGCGCGAGAAGTTGTAAAAGTAGGGAACAGAAATATTTTGGTGTTAAACCACGAAAATCAGCTTTATGCCGTGGAAAATACCTGCCCCCACCTAAAATTACCCATGAAATCCGGTAAAATCCAAAATGGAGCCATTGTTTGTTCTTTCCACCGCAGTGCTTTTGACCTGAACACTGGTGAAGTCAAAACCTGGTGTCCGTGGCCACCTGGAGTCGGTAAATTATTATCAATGGTTTCCGAAGCCAAAACCCTGCCAGTATTTCCTCTTCGTGTAGAAGATGGCAATATTTTGATTGACGTGCCAGAGTAATCATAGCGATCAGATCCCCAACTTATTTAAGGGGATCTTGGATCATAACTACACCCTATAGTCTCCCCCAATCTAGCTAGAATTTATATGAATTATTACGTAATTTATGATGGTCAATGTAATCTGTGTGTTACTTTAGTGCAGTTGCTAGAAAATCTAGACCAGGGAAAACTATTTCGCTACATCTCCATGCAAGATGAACAGATATTATCCGCATGGGGAATTACCACCCAAGATTGTGAACAGGGTATGATTTTAATAGATGCTAATAGTTCCTCAAGACGTTGGCAAGGCAGCGATGCGGCTGAAGAAATTGGGCGACTATTGCCACTAGGTAGTTTATTTGTAGAGGCTTATCGTGCCTTACCGGGGGTGAAATGGCTAGGAGATAGGTTTTATGAACAAATCCGGGATCATCGCTATACCCTGTTTGGTAAACGTGCTGATACCTATCAATCTGCATATTGCATAGATGGTAACTGCAAAATTGGGAATGATTCATAATTCGTAATTAATTGCTTCTTTCTTCTGACTCCTGCCTCTTAGCCTCCACGAAAAGACTTTTGGCGTTGCTGATTAAGAGTATGATTTTGTTTCACGCAGAGGCGCTCCAGTCACAGAGAGTAAGAGTTTGAAATCATTGATTTTTCAATTTCATACCCTATTTCAGCAACGCCGGATTAACGGAAATTTCTCGTTTTCCATTCTTAACATCTAACAGACCTGACATCAAGATTGAATATCAGCGGCTGTTGCCTACTTACTAAAGCTAAATAATGTTACATAAACGTTACTCAACATCTCAACTTGTGATTTTTAGGCGATAATAAAAACGTCGAAAAATAAAAAGACAAAGAAATCACTACCTAACTCTAACCTCAAATAGTTTGTTAGCTAATGGCAACTGGAGGTGAAAGAAAATGATATACAATAACATCGTCAGTGATAGTACTGCATACCTACTCATGAAAATAGGTGTGCTAATTCTGGCAGTTTTGCTGTGGTTTGTAGTCACAGCTACACCAGTGGTTTAGGTACTCCGCCCAATTCCTGACCCTGAACAGATAACTTTTATTGACACAACTCTATAATATTATAGGATGGACGGAGTGTTAGAAAGCGTGGGGCTATTATGGCTCGCTATACCTGTTCTTTTCTTGTTTCTGTTCCCATCGACCATCTGCAACCATTACTGATAGAACTACTACAGTATTGTGGTTTAGAAGTTCAATACTACACAGCAGACTACATTATGGCTCGTGAAATTCCTGGTAATGTATCCTTTTCTAAACTAGTCACAGTGGAAGTGCTGATTGATAAATCCAATGCTACGGAAACGGAAACGCGGATGAGTATTGTGATCAAAAATGAAGAATTACCACTGAAATTGGACAATCACTGCCGACAAGTCTTTGATTTTGTCCGCCAGGAAATTGAACATAGCCGAAATTGGCATTTAATTGAAAGTCTAGCCGGTTGACACTCTCCCGACTGTAAAAACAAGCAATAGCAAAATTTTTATAAAAAGTCGGGAGATTCTTGATTCTACAAGTCCACTTAAACCCAACTCCTTGCAGTATAAGCAAAGCATCCAAGCTGCCACATTACAGTAATAGCTCGACAACCAAGTATGCACAGTAATCTAAATCCCCTCGAATTTCTTAGTGTCAAGGTACAAGCAGCTATTCCCCTTGCAGTTGCAGGTATTGGTTTTATGGGAGTTCGCGCTTGGGAAATATTCTGTCATGCAGATAGCTTGTTTGCTATAACTGAACAAACACAAAAATTACTGGGAATAGGTGAAGCCACAAGTTAGAGCAGAATTCAGGAGACAGAAGGTTCTAAGGCAGTAGCAATATGTAGCTCAACTGTCAAAATATCCTTACTAGGACTTATCAGTGAACAAACCCAACAAAGGACCGAGAATCGCCCCAAAAATAAAACCACCTGCGTGCGCCCAGTAAGCAATACCGCCACCTTCCATACCAATGTTGGTAGGTGCTTCTAAACTAGCGATTCCGTAAAAAGCTTGTTGGATAAACCAAAATCCTAAAAAGAAATATGCAGGAACTCGAAAAGTTGGGAAGAAAATACCTAAAGGCAGTACAGCCAGAATTTCCGCTTTGGGAAAACGAATAATGTATGCACCCATTACACCTGCAATAGCTCCACTTGCTCCCAAAGAAGGAATATTAGAATTTTGAGCAAAGTACCATTGGGTTAATGATGCCAAAACACCGCAAGATAAATAGAAGACTAAATATTTAAAATGACCTAACTTATCTTCTACATTGTTGCCAAAAACCCAGAGAAACAACATATTTCCAGCCAAGTGCAAAAAACCACCGTGGAGAAATTGCGCCGTAATTAAAGTTACCCATTCTGGTACTGGTTGATTTACAGAATTACCTGCAAAGCTTAAAGAAAGTTCTCGTGGGACTACAGCCGCTAAATGCAAAAACCCATTTAATGCTTGAGGAGGAAGACTTGTTTCATAAAGAAAAGCGAGGACATTGGCAATAATTAGCCCATAAGTCACATAAGGCGTAATTTCCGCAGGATTGTTGTCTTTAAGGGGAACCACTGGATTTTTTCCTGATTTTTAAGCAACTAGCTTTAAAATAACGAATTTTCTCAGTAATTTCTTCTACCTAGTGGATGGATTAGGCTTTTACGGTTTGCAACAGTATTTATTTTGCAGCAACCATAGAATTTCAAGAGCAGCACCTGAGTGATATCATGTCCGGTTGAATACTTATCATTAAGACAGCAGGGGGCATACTTCGACTGCGCTCAGTAACCAGGGGAGCAGGGAGCAGGGGGAAAAGAATTTTTGGATTTCTGCACAACCAGTTATATCGCAAGTGATTAGGCGGACATGATATGAAATAGAGTGAGTGCGATCGCCTTGTGGATATGATAGGAGAGATTGCACTTTCCACTACTCCCAACCCTATTTTTTAACTTTCCCACCTCTACACTAAGACTATAAGCGCAACTCCCCAAAATTGGAGGCATAGCTATGGTACAGCAACTCACACCCCACACCGCACCAGAAATCATCTACCCTGACAGCGACGGACAACCAATGGCAGATAATACTAAACAATTTCGCTGGATTGTTACTATTAAAGAAAATTTAGAAATCTTATTTGCATCACGGGATGATGTCTTTGTCGCTGGAAATCTTTTATGGTATCCGGTAGAAGGCAGTGTTAAAACTCGCCAAGCACCCGATGTGATGGTTGTCTTTGGTAGACCAAAAGGTGATAGAGGTTCCTATAAGCAATGGCTAGAAAATAATATTCCCCCACAGGTAGTATTTGAAATTTTATCGCCTGGAAACCGCACTCAAGAAATGATTAATAAATCACTTTTTTATCAACGTTATGGAGTAGATGAATATTACGTTTATGACCCCGATACATTAGAATTATCCGGCTTTTTGCGTTCTCAAGATTCTTTTGCAGCTATTGAAGAAATCAATGGTTGGGTAAGTCCATCCTTGGGTATATCTTTTCAACTTACTCCAGATACTTTAGAAATTTATTATCCTGATGGACGGAAATTTCTGACATCTGTGGAACTTGATCAACGTGCTGAACGAGAATATGAACGTGCTGAACAAGAACGGCAAGAAAAAGAAGCAGCAGTTCAGCAGTATCAAGAATTATTAGCCAAATTGCAAGCCAAAGGAGTTGATATAGACAATTTGTAAGCTACCATCCAATTTAGATAATTTTTTCAGTAATTTATTGTGTATTGTAGCCAGTTTTTGCATAAAATAGTTTTGTTGCACTGCCTTAGAGGTTGTTTGAAAAGTATTAGATGAAACCAATAATCTTCAGTAACCTAACCCCCCTTCCCCCCTTCCCTACGAGGGAATGGGGGTTTCAAAGCCTCTTCCCGCGTCGGGGAGAGGTTTGGAGAGGGGTTTATTTATACATTCAAAACTTTTAAAACATCCTCTTAGCTAAATTGCTTATGAACTGGCTGGCTCACCTTCTATTATCGGAAGCAAACGTGGAAATGCAGTTAGGTAATATCCTAGCTGATATTGTTAAAGGGACGGCTCGCCAGGAATTAAACTCTAATATTCAGCGAGGAATCCAGTGTCATCAAATCATTGACAGATTTACAGATAGTCACATAATTGTCCAACGCAGTAAACAGCGTATTGACGCAAACTACCGACGCTTTGCTGGGGTAATTGTAGATATTTTTTATGACCACTTTTTAGCTAAGAATTGGTCAAATTATGCAACTATTTCTCTCGATGAATTTACATCTGAGATATACAGATCATTTCAAGCATATCCAGGTGAAATACCTGCAATAGTCCGTCAAGTAATTAGTCGCGTTGCTGCTGAAGATTGGTTAGGCTCTTATCGTTATATTGATGGTGTTGAAAATTCCCTGTTGAGAATATCCCAACGGTTATATAGGCGTTTCCATAGAGAATTTTTGTTAAACCATGCTATCAGCGAACTAAGAAACCACTATGATGAATTTGAGCAAGACTTTCAAGAGTTTTTTCCTGAATTACGTTTGTATGTGCAGAATTGGTGCCAATAAGCAATAATGTACAGAGGTTCACGGTTTTGATAAGCTACCCCATGTACGTAACTACCAATAGGACTGGGAAAATTGCCAGCATTATTGAAAAGCGCCGCCCGCTAATTGAGAAAATTGAAGTTGTAGAGGCGAATCTGCATTTACTATCGTCAAAACTACATCATTTGGAAAACTACCGTCATCATTTACTGACAGCAGTGAATGACCAAAATGTTTATGGACGTTTGCAAGAAATTGATTTAACAACAATTCAAAACAGCATTGCCGATGAACTCAATAAGTTGGCTAAACTGAAAATGCGGTTTTGCCGTGATACCCTCAACATTGGGGTAGTAGGACGCGCAAGACAAGGTAAGAGCAGATTATTACAAAGTTTAACAGGATTGACTGCCGCAGAAATTCCCGATGGGGACAGACAACACTGTACAGGGGTGCGGAGTACCATACATCATAACCCTAATGTTGATACTTACGGTGAAGTGTGGTTTCATTCTGAGCGATCTTTTCTTGATGAAGTTATCAGCCCTTATTATCAAAAACTGCATTTGGGTAATACTCCCATTACAATAGAAGAATTTGCTACAAATCCCCTGCCTAAGTTACCGCAAAACCTGCCCGGATACGCTGAACCGGGAGCAATGTATGAACATCTCACCAGGTATCACACACATTTAGATAAGTATCGTCACTTGCTACAAAATCTCTTACCCCGACGGATTTCTAGAGATGAAATTCGGGAATATGTAGCTCAAGATACCCCTGACGGTAAAAGGGTATTTTTTAACTATTTGGCAGTGCGAGAAGTGAAGATTGTTTGTAATTTCCCTAATGCTGATGTGGGACAAATTGCTTTAGTAGATATGCCTGGTTTGGGTGATACTGGTGTTGGTGATGAAGAAAGATTAATGAAGACTTTAGGACAAGATGTAGATGCTGTGCTATTTGTCAGGATGCCAAAGTCATCTGGTGATTATTGGGCAGATGTAGATGTGCGGCTTTATGATACATCTCGTGCAGCACTGGTTGATTTACCAATTAACCTATGGTCTTTTATGGTACTGAATCAAACTGCTGCTAATTCTAAAAATGGTGATAATTCTCATAATTGTCAAGATTTGGCGGAGACTCTGACAGATAAACACCTGCAAGTTGTTGATTGTTTAATTGCTAATTGTGCCGATAATTTAGCAGCAAATCAAGTTTTAGATCAAGTTCTTGATTATTTAGTTATCAATATTACGTCTTTAGATCAGCAATATGGATCATCTCGCCAGGAGCGATTAATTCAACTGCAAAATTCAGTTGAGGCTGAGTTAGAAAAAGCCAGAAATGCTTTAGGTCAATCTACTCCACAAGATAACTGGTTTCCTGTGTTTGAGCAGTTGTTTAATCAACTTTGGAATGATTTAACGAGTGGTTTAGAAAGATTGCTAAGACAGTTGAGACAGCAAAGAAACGCTGATGATATTGATTTTAAGCAACAGGTTGAGGCGGCTATTCAAGCTTGTCGCCATGATACTGGTATTCCTAGTTTAGAGCAGATTGAAAAAAGGCGCGATCGCATAGGTGGTTATCCTAACGCCTACTATCAATATCTCAATGAAATTCGCGCTCACTTATCGCAAAATTTCTTATTGCTGGATGAGGCTTTAAAGCGATCGCTCTCCCAACTTAAAGCCAATGTCGCTCAGGTATTGATAGAACAAGGACGTTTAGGAAAATTGACAAATGGGAAAAAAGATGAATTTTTTCCAGAAATTACTAATTTAATTCCTGAAAACCTCAGCAAACTCAAATTAGGATTTCATATACTCTCAGATTTTGATATTTCCTATCGCGGATTAATTCAGCACCGCATCCGCAAACATTTGGATGGACTCACACCAGATGATACCTCACTTCAACTTTCCAAATCTCCCTCAGCTAAAGAACTTTTAGCCAACTTAAAAGCACTACAAGCAGAAGCTATTTATGGTTGTGAAACGGCTTTAGAAGACTTGCTGTGTGAACCTAGTCAAGCTGCTTTTGCTATAGTTGAGGAATTTATTGATCGTGTACTTCGTGCCGAAGGTGCAAAAATAGAATGGCGCATCTTTTTAGAAGAAATGCGTGCAGAAATTTGGCAAGAAGAATTTGAGCAATTAGGAGAACGTACAAAACTGCGTCGAGAATGGTTAAACTCAATAGAGCAAGCAGCAACAGCTAACAAATCAGACTCTATCAAATTTTTGAACTAACAAACCAAGGTAACTCAGTTATATGCACGAATTGAAAATTACCATGCTAGGGCCTAGTGGTGTGGGTAAAACAAGCCTTTTAACTGCTATGTATGAGCAGTTTGAGAGCAATATAGGTAAAACTAATCTACAACTTACACCTGATTTAGATAGTTCAGCACTTCTGCAAGAACGTTTAGCAGAACTAAAAACTCTTCCTGACAGTTTTGAAACTAAAGGATGGATGCAGAATACAGAAGACTACAAATCTTTCTTTTTTGAACTTGGTAAAAAGGGTGCTAAACCTTCTTTAAAACTGCATTTTCAAGACTACCCTGGTGAATATCTCAATTCTAAAAGTCCTCGTGAAGAAAAAGAACGAGTTGAAAATTTTGTCAATCAATCTGCTGCGGTAATTATTGCTATTGACACTCCTGCTTTAATGGAAAAAAATGGGTATTGGCATGATTTAATTAATAAACCACAAATGATCACCAACATCTTTCAAAGAGCCTATAGAGATATTGATTCCCCCAGATTAGTGATATTTGCACCTGTGAGATGCGAAAAGTATTTGCAAAATGAACAAAGTATTTCTGAACTAATTAATCAGATAGAAATTGGATATGCTAAATTACTTGACGACTTAAAAACAGAATTACTGCTTGCTAAAGTAGCAGTGGTTGTTACACCTGTACAAACAGTTGGTAGTGTACTTTTTTCTCGAATTGAAATGAATGGTAATAATCCACTATTTATCTTTCGCAAAACTAGCCATGATGCTAAATATAATCCTAAAGATAGTGAACAACCGCTGAGATATCTTTTACGCTTCTTGCTAAAACTTCATCTGGAAAAGAAAAATTGGGGTTTCTTCAATGTTATCCGCGATTTATTTGGTGTAGACAATCATCTTAAAAATGCAGTGCGTGAATTTGCTAAGGGATGCAAAAATAATAACGGTTTTGCAGTGCTACAGGGTGATATTTGGCTAAATATTGATTAGGAGTTAAATATGAATATTTACATTCGCAGTCGGGGATTTTCTCAGGATCATGGCTATTCTTGGCTACCAGAAATGCCTAATATTATCAGAGATAATCAGGTTTATCAATTAATTCAAAGTGAAGTTTTTTCTCTGGTAATTGGGCGATATAGCAATAAATTATTGTTACTAATTACTGGAATTGAGGCAAGCGAAAGAGCAGACTTTCGTGATAGAAAAATCCGTAATTCTGTTGCTTGGATAGGTGACGACTCAGAAGATAATGAACAAAAAATTAGAGTTATTGCAGCGGCTGCTTTACGAGATGAACTAAGAGAAACCTTAAGATCAGAAATAGACCAAGCTGTGATCTTTGATGATGAGCAGGGATTTAAAGTTGAAGGAGATATTAGCAAATTATCTGTAGAGGAAGTTATCAATATACGTGATTTTCCGGGAAATATCAACTATAAAATAGGTAAAAACTGCAAAAAATTGAGAGATGAACTAGCTTATGAGTTGGAAGAAAAATCTTTACCCAAAGGACTTGGTTTCAATAACTTACCTTTGGTAATTGTTACAGGGATTCAAAATCAACAGACACTAACTAATTGTGGAGTTTGGCGGGGTTTATCAAATAGTATACAATCAGAGGTGTGGACAGAATATAAAAAAAGTCCCAACTCTTTGGAAACGCTGCCAGAAAAGGATCTGATAATTCCAACAAACAAGAATTTAAGATTATTCATTATATTTCTTGTTTTAAGTGCAATTTTTATCATTCTTCTGTTGTTCTTATTTCAGTCACAGCCTAAATGAATTCACATTTAGAGAACATACCAGCTTGACCACAATACTGATTTTGTTCATTCAAAATATTCCAGACAATACCATCTTCAATTTGAAAACGTTTACCTGTGCTGGTGATTCGCACACCAGAAAAATAGCTAAAGCCTTTAGTTGCTGCGTCCGCTAACAAGCGGTTTCTTTCTGGCTGTAGTACCGCTTCAGCTGTATTCCGTGAAGGTGTGCGGGTAAATTCCTCCCAAGACATTTCCCATTGTGCTAAAGCTTTGCGGTTCCCATAATTCAAAATTGGATTTACTTCTGTACCTTGAGATGCTAAAACAAAAGGTGCTGCAAACAGTGCTTGAGCTATTTCCAAAGGTGAACCACTGACATCCAACACAGAATATCCTAGCCAATACTGAAAACTGTTGAGGATGCGTTGGCTGTGAATGATTATAGCCTCTTGCTGCCAAGGAAATTCAATCATGCTAGTCATAATCAGGGTAAAGTATAATATTAAAAATTTATCAGATCGACAAAATTTAATATGCAAGTCAAATCTTCTATAGTTTAATACCGCATTCTACTTACCAGGGTTTATACTGGATTGATCTGGATATTTTCCCATATGGGGTTTTTAGGTGAAATTGAACTATGCTGCTAAGTGGACGTTACGAAATAATCGAAGTATTAGCAACTGGTGGTTTTGGCATTACCTATAAAGCCACAGATACCCAAAAACCCAGTCAACCTATATGTGTGGTGAAGGAACTCCTACCTCAACACCATAATACTTTCCGTGTGGATTTTTTTGATAAGGAAGCGAGAATTTTGGAAATCTTGGGTACACATTCCCAAATTCCTTGCTTATTCGCTTATTTTGAAGAAAAGCAAAAATTTTATATTGTGCAAGAATTTATTCAGGGACAGTGTTTAGACCAAGAAATTATTCCTGGTAAGCGACTAAGTGAAGGTTATGTCAGTAAATTATTGTACGATGTTTTAGAAGTTTTAGCTTTTGTTCACTGGCAACAGGTTATTCACCGTGATATCAAACCGCAAAACCTCATCCGCAGACAGCAAGATGGTAAAGTTTGTTTAATTGACTTCGGCATAGTCAAAGAAATAGCTTCCCAAGTAATAGACAGTCGTGGTAGTGTGCAGAGTTCACTTATGGCAGGGACTCTTGGTTATATGCCAGCAGAACAACTCAGGGGTAAAACAGTTTTTGCTAGTGATATTTATGCCTTGGGAATAACCGCTATTCAAGCTTTAACAGGGTTGCGTTCTCAAGACCTTGAAGAAGATCCACAAACAGCAGAGTTATTATGGGAAAAGGAAGCACAGGTCAGTGCTAATTTAGCTGCATTTTTAACAAAAATGGTGCGTCGTCATCATAGCTTACGTTATCAAAATGCTCAAGCAGCTTTAGAGGATTTCAAAAAACTAACTGCCTCTCTACCTACAGCCATTCTATCATCTCCCGTTACCGCCCTTCCTGCTAAAGATGTCTATTATCAAGAAGCAGCTACTCTAGCTTTAAAAGGTAACGGACAATTTTCTCCTGTAATGTTGAAAATATTGGAAACGAAAAGACTTGAATTAGGTTTATCTGAACAAGAAGCGCGGGAAATTAGGGAAGCAGTTTTACAACCCTACCGAAAGTATCAAGTTCGACAACAACAGGCAAAACAAATACCTCCAACTCAGCAATCAATTCACACAATAGCGCCGAAAAGCTATGTTAATAGAAAAATCTATAAAGCTGAATCTCAACAACTACCAGAAGTAGAAAATAAATCAGTTGCTAAACCACTAACTTCATCTATTGTTAAAACTCAATTATTTGAATTTGAAACAGCCCAATTGATTTTAAAGCATAGATTTTTTGGTTTAGGAACGACTTGGGAAATTCAACGCAGCAAGAAAACAGCAGAGTTATTTTTAGAAGACTTAGAAAATGGCATAGTTTTAGAATTAGTTGCTGTTCCTGGTGGTACTTTTTTGATGGGTTCACCCGAAAATGAAATAGAAAGTGCAGATAGAGGCAGTCCTCAACATCAAGTTACTATTAAACCTTTTTTACTAGGCAAATATCCTGTCACCCAAGCACAATGGCAAGCGGTTTCTAGTTTACCAAAGATTAAAACTGATTTGTACGCAAACCCATCTCATTTTAAAGGTGCTAACCGACCTGTGGAAAAGGTATCATGGCATGATGCACAGGAATTTTGTGCTAGATTATCACAGAAAACAGGTAAATTATATCGTTTACCAAGTGAATCTGAATGGGAATATGCTTGTCGTGCAGGAACAACTACACCTTTTTATTTTGGTGATACCATTAACACTGATTTAGTAAATTATAATGCTGAATATGTTTATGGTAATGGACAAAAAGGTATTTATCGCAAAGAAACAACAAATGTGGGAACTTTTCCTGCTAATGCTTTCGGTTTACACGATATGCACGGTAATGTCTGGGAATGGTGCGAAGATGGCTGGTATGATAATTACATAGGTGCGTCAACCGATGGAAGTGCGCGGTTGAGCAGCAGTGATAATCACCCTCGTCGTGTGTTGCGCGGTGGTTCTTGGTCTTATCGTCCAGTCTACTGCCGTTCTGCCTATCGCGTCAATTATCCAGCGATTAGTAGAGACTACAATCACGGCTTTCGTATTGCTTGTTCTGCTACATGGAGTTAATAATTTTTGTTTTGTAATTACTAAAAAAATTAAGGCGTTACACAATATTTATGTTTTTTACCAATTCTTTAGAAAATCAACTCCAACGCTGGAATGAAACTATTCGCAGTCAACCGAATAACCCTAATGCTTACATTCGTAGGGGAATGGTTTATTTTCAATTAGCTAAAATTGAGGAATCAATTCAAGATTTTGATACCGCAGAAAAGTTAGATTCTAGACTCACACCCTATCTATGGCAACGGGGTTTATCTTATTATTATGCAGCGCGATTTGCTGAGGGTGCTAAACAGTTTGAAATAGATTTAACTGTCAATGCACAAGATGTAGAAGAAACAGTTTGGAGATATCTTTGTACTGCTCGTTTATCTGGTGTAACAGAAGCGCGTAATTCTCTATTACCTGTGAAAAATGATCCTCGGAAAATCATGCGGTCTGTATATGATTTATTTGCGGGTAATTGTACAACTGATGATGTTTTGAATGTGGGTAAATTGGGAGGATTAAAAGGTAATTTTTACAATCATCTTTATTTAGGTTTGTATTTTGAATCTGAGGGTAATTTGGAGTTAGCTCAAGAGTATATTGTTAAAGCTGCTGATAATTACAAAATTGATGATTATATGTGGTATTTGGCGGTGGTTCATAAACAGGTGAGAGGATGGGTTTGATTTTTTTGAATTTTTAAAAACTGGCAAATATGCGTAAATATTCAGCTATAGCACTCGTTCATACCCAGATCCCCGACTTCACGAGATCAATTTATCATTTATGGACACAATAAATAAAAGAAGTCGGGGATCTTATCACCTTACCTGAATTCTTACAAATATGCTATTTATAAATAAAAACTTTCCAATGAGTTTCATTTTTGCCATTTTTCACGTCTTCTTCTGTAAACAATCTTCCTGAAGAGGTTGAGTATTGAATCGCACTAGAAAAGCGTGACAATAAAATAGCTAAACAATCAAAAATACTTGATTTACCCACACCATTAATACCAATAAATACTGTAGGTTCTATTTCATCAAAATCTATCGTTAAATCACCAATACCACGAAACGATTGTATTTTTAGCAGCTTAACTCTCATAATTTTTATGATGTCACCATTAAATTCTTAAAGTTTTATTATCCTGTAAACTCCCTCTTTCTCTGCGTCCTCTGCGCCTCTGCGGTTCGTATTCCTATAATCATCTACCCAACATTTTATCCCTGAGATGCTTAATGCGATCACGCAATTTTGCAGCTTCTTCAAATTCCATCTTTTTCGCTGCTTCCTTCATCTGTTTTTCTAACAGCGTTATTAACTCTGGAATATCTTCTAAAGATAATTCATCTAAATGTTCATCCACCACCTTTAAATCACCTGAATTTAACCGCCGCGAGACATCTAAAAATGATAAAATCGCATTACTTGATTTTTTGACAATCGGTTGTGGTGTAATTCCGTGCAGCTTATTATATGCTGTTTGAATTCCCCTTCTTCTATCAGTTTCATCAATAGCTTTAATCATGCTATCTGTTAACTTATCAGCATACATAATCGCCTTTCCGCGAATATGACGCGCAGCCCGGCCAATAGTTTGAATCAAAGAACGTTCAGCACGTAAGAAACCTTCTTTATCTGCATCCATAATTGCAACTAAAGAAACTTCCGGTAAATCCAAACCTTCCCGCAGTAAGTTTACACCCACTAAAACATCAAATTTACCAATTCTCAAATCTTGTAAAATCTCAATTCTCTGAATCGAATTAATTTCCGAATGCAAATATCTAACTTTAACTCCCTTATCTTCCAAATATTCCGTTAAATCTTCCGCCATGCGTTTGGTTAACGTGGTAATTAGGGTTCTTTCTTTCAGTTCAACTCTATCTTTAATTTCTCCTAATAAATCATCAACCTGTCCTTCTGTGGGACGAACAAAAATTTCTGGGTCTATTACTCCAGTTGGTCTAATTACTTGCTCAACTATATGATCTTCAGAAATTTCTATTTCCCAATTTCCCGGCGTAGCAGAAACGAAAATACATTGATTAGCCTTTTGCCAAAATTCTTCTACTTTCAAAGGACGATTATCAGCAGCACTGGGAAGGCGAAAACCATGATCAATTAAAACCTTTTTTCGTGCTTGATCACCGTTATACATCCCACGAATTTGGGGAACAGTAACATGAGATTCATCAATTACTAATAACCAATCTTTGGGAAAATAATCAATTAAACATTCTGGTGGTTCTCCCGCTTGTCTACCTGCTAAATGACGAGAATAATTTTCTACGCCGTTACAGTATCCTACCTCACGCAACATTTCCAAATCGTAGCGGGTGCGTTGATCTATGCGTTGGGCTTCGACTAATTTTCCTAATTCTTCTAATGTTAATTTTTGCTGTTTTAATTCTGCGGAAATATCTGCACAAGCGACTTCTAAACGTTCTTCTGGGGTGACAAAGTGACGCGCAGGATAAATATTTACTGCTTGCAAACTACTGATAATTTCTCCAGTTACCGGGTCAACATAACGTATTGCGTCAATTTCATCACCAAAAAATTCGACTCTAATAATTCTATCTTCGTAAGCAGGTCCAATTTCTAACACATCACCGCGAACGCGAAATTTTCCCCGACCCATTTCTACATCGTTGCGGCTATACTGCACAGATGTCAAATCTCGTAAAATCTGCCTTTGGTTAACTTCCATACCTATCTGTAGTGGAATTGCGGCTTTGAGGTATTCAGCCGGCATTCCTAAACCGTAAATGCAGCTAATGGAAGCAACAACAATGACATCACGACGTTCAAACAGAGAACGAGTGGCGGAATGTCGCAACATATCTATTTCATCATTAATCGCCGCTGTTTTTTCTATATATGTGTCTGTAACGGGAATATACGCTTCCGGTTGGTAATAGTCGTAATAACTGACAAAATACTCAACGGCGTTGTGAGGAAAAAATTCCCGCAACTCGTTACACAACTGAGCCGCTAGGGTTTTGTTGTGCGCTAAGACTAAGGTAGGTTTACCAACTTTTTCAATCACTGCGGCGATAGAAAACGTCTTACCGGTTCCCGTCGCACCCAGTAAAGTTTGGTAACGATTACCTGCTTGAATGCTGGCTACAAGTTGGGCGATCGCCTGTGGTTGATCACCAGTGGGAGTAAAAGGAGCCTGAAGACTAAATTCCGTCATAACCGTTTCGCTGAACGAACATACCCTTTCCTATAGTAGCGATAGTGGCGATGCAATTGCCTAACCGTGTCATCAGATATTGTTTACAAAAGTTCACTCTTTAAATTTACTTATCTATCCGTTTTGAAGAAACTTATATCTGTACGTGGTTTTTTAAGGTTACACTTTACATATATTAGGAAAAAATAAACCTTTCCTTAATTATTGTAAAATTCACGTAACAAGTTCGAGGTGTTAGTTTACAAAGCACCTCAGATGCAAAGGAGATAAAAAAGTGGAAGAAAATCAAGGTAATACAGAACAGGGTTCTCAGGGGACAATTATAGTTGCTGGAGAGCGTCCTATTGGTAGCACTGACTTAGAATTTGCAGGAACAGTATCAATCGCAGGGTTACGTCCCATTAGTACAAGTAGTATACAAGTCATTGAGACTTTCAATGCAATGGGAATTCGTCCGATTAGTGCTAACACTTTCCAAGTTGTGAATAGTATTAACCTATCTGGTATTCGTCCCATCGGTTCTAGTGCATTAGTAGTTTCTGAAAACTATTCAATATTTGGTAATCGTCCAATAGCATCAAATACTGTTGACGATTCTGATAGTTTGATGGGTTTTCTAGACTAATCGCAAATATTATTACCCTATTTTTAGTAACCCGGTTTTATCAATAAACTGGGTTTTTTTATTAGTTATAAGTAGTTGTGCAAAATAAATTATTTAGTGAAGACAGAGAACACAAATAAGAAAAAATTCTTACTTCTTTCTTCTGATAGCAGAACGTGGCATAAGTTATTTATTTCTTTTTGCATAGACATCTAATATAGAGTGTCTACCTTGTGGTGGAAGTAGTAAGCCCTTGTTCAAGCTACTATTAAATAGTAATAAATCACCAGAGGAAAAACAAATGAGCTTAGAAGAACGGGCCAAAGCCACAGCTAAAAATGTTGAAGGCAAAGCACAAGAAGCTTTAGGCAATATTACTGGCGATCCTCAAGATAAAACCGAAGGTAAAGCAAAGCAAGCAGAAAGTGAAGTACGTCACGCTGTTGAAGATGTAAAAGATAATGTGAAAAAAAAGCTTGACTAAAAGATTGACTCAATAATATACAGTTCGTAGTGAGCGATTTATCGTTCTCTTCTAAGGTTTTTCAGGGCTTTAGCCCTGACTACGAACTTTCGTTTTATTATTAAGTCTGTCCACTAAAAATCTGATTTTGTGGTTTAAATTTTAAATTGTCTGAGGAGAAAAACTATGATTCTAATTCAGCAGAGTCGTAAAATATTGGCGACTTGTGTTTTGATGCTAATTCTGACCTTAACCACGGCTTGCGGTGGAGGAACAGTTACACAAGTTGACCGCACAACTGCCCCATCAGCAGTGGGAAGAGATGTTACTTATGCAGAATTAGAACGTGGTAATACTCCAGCAGGGCAAAATTTTGGTAACTGGGTTGTACAAACTTCTAAAGGATTAGTTACAGATGCTTTTGTTAAAGACAATAACAAACTAGGGGTGGTTATTTCTCCTCAAGTTAGTCCTAATCAAGTGCGACCTTTAGCTAGTTCTTTGGTACAGGGTTTTAGAAAGAATTTTCCTAATCAAGATGTGAAAATCTTGGTATATGGTCCAGATAAAAAACTAATTTTGACTGCTGATTATCTTGCTCAAACGAATCAAATCAAGTATAGCTAGGAAAATCGGCAATAAACATTAAGACTCAATCATTAAAAAAGGAGATCATTAGAGTGAGAAGTAGTGAAGAATATAGACGCAACATTTTGCAAGATTTGGCTCAGGGAAATGTCGAATCTTTAGATAATGTGAGTACCGATTCTACCGAAGAATATCAAACTTTTGATGATTTCGCTCAACGAACCACAACGGATCAAAGACGGCATTTATTTAATCAATCTTTGCATCCAGAACGTATTCCTCCTAGTCAGATGGAGCCAGAATTACAAAAGGCAATCGCACAAATCAAACCCAATGAACGGGATGATGTAGCAAGGGCTTTTTTCAAACAATTAAAAGGACGAGGACTAGATGAAAAACATCTAGAACAACAGTTAAATCTTTCCACTCACAACTCTAACCGCATGACTGCTGATGATGTGAGTAAACTTGCATCTTTTACCTATCATAATCATCCTGATGTTTTCCGTGAGGTGTTAGCGGAACAACCAGGGATTATCAAGTTTCTTAGTAATCCTGTGGTCGCCGGAATTATTGGTATTGCAGCGGCTAAATGGTTGGGTGGTCGCAAGTAAAAATGTAGGGTGAGCATCAATACTCGTCGGGTTTTGCGGGGAAGGGGAAAAGGGAGAAGAAAAAACCTTTACCCTTTACCCTTTTCACTATTCTAAAACCTACGTCCCGAAGGGATACAGAATGACAATTGGCGATGTTTTTGCCAAATTGAGATGCTCCCGCATTTATTGCCCAATTGTTGATTGATTTCATTTACAAAAATATTATTAGTCCGTTTATATATTCTCATTACACAAAATATTTATCACTGTAGAAAGCGATCGCGTCCGGCTAACTTTGCTTGATACATAACTAAATCTGCCGCCGCAATGATTTCTTCACAACTAGAATCAGGTTCAGGAATTAATGTAGATAACCCAACACTCAGGGTAACATAAGAATTAACTTGTGAATTTTCATGGGGAATAGCCAAAGACCGAACAGCAAAGCAAATTTTCTCAGCCAGGTAAGTAGCTCCTTCTCGGTTGGTATGAGGCAAAATCACAGCAAATTCATCCCCACCATAACGGGCCACTAAATCCCCTGGACGCTGAACAACATTTTTGATGGCTTGAGCAATATCATAAAGACAGCGATCGCCTAAAATATGACCATAAGTATCGTTGTAGGACTTAAAAAAATCAACATCACAGAGAATGAAAGAAATAGGCTGTTGATCTCGTATTTGGCACTGCCATTCAAGGGATAGATACTCATCAAAACGTCGGCGATTAGCCACTTGAGTTAAGGCATCAACATTAACTAATTGTTGCAATTGTTGATTATCAATAAGGAGTTTTTGCTGTAGCTGAGATTGCTCAATCGACCGTTTTACCCGTTGTCTTAAAATTGGCCAATGAATGGGTTTGATCAAATAGTCTTCCGCACCTACTTGAAAGGCATAGTCAATTGATTGCTTATCCTCAAGAACTGTAATCATAAAAACTGGAGTGTACTTGTTAGAGTCAACAGACAATAACTTATGGCAGCACTCAAACCCATCCATCTGTGGCATTAGGGCATCCATAATTACAAGATCAGGGCGCGTTTGACGAAAAACATTTATTGCTTCTGCGCCATTTTTGGCTTCTGCTACTTGATACCCTTCCTGCTCTAGTGCAAGTCGCAATTCTTGACGGTTAAATGCTTCATCATCAACAATGAGAACTAAAGATTTGTTTCTTTCAAGAATAGCTTGCATTAGGGTAATTGCCAAATTACAGTGAACTACCGTGAATAGCTAATAACCATATATTTTTATGTATTTCAGGACTTACGCAAAACAGAAAGGAAGTAGGGGTAATTCATGTAGCTTGCTTGCCCGTTGCGGTATTACCCCTACGCAAGAATCAGGTTTTGAGTTCAATCTTGCGTAAGTCCTATATTTAATGAAACAGCCATTTTTATTACTGAGATATCTTTTATTTATATCTGATGACTACATTTCTGTTTGAGTCCGCAATCTGATAAATTATGTTCGCCAGTCCAGAATAACTTAGTAATCATTAAAATCAATTTGTCAAGGTCAACTGGTTTAAGTAAATATCTTTCAAGCTCTATCGCTGGAATCTCACTAATGATACCTGTGCTGGCGGTTGAAGTGACAATAACTGGAATATAATTCCTATTGTCTCCTTCCATAACACTTAATTTATTGAACAATTTGTAAACACTTTCACCTAAGAACCTAATTTCACAAATGATGATGTGGGGAACAAACCAATGCAGGATTTCTAAAGCTTCCTTGATAGAGCTAGATGTCTTTACAGTTGCACCAAAATTCGTTAAAAAAATGCTATATAGCACTCCACTATCAACATCGTTGTCTACAACGAGTATTTGTAAATCTTTGAGTATCCCAACTTTGGCAGGAGAGGCAACGCTTAAATTCATAACAAAACCTAAAATAAGGATTTCAAGTGCAAAGCGGGCTTGAAAAAATCGTAACTACAAGGCTGCTAAATAGGGTTTCCTGATAGCGTAGCGTGGCGTAAGCCATAAAAGTCTTGTCGTGGAGACAGGGAACTCTTAACAGGGAACAGTGTCAAGAGTTGGATGGGAGCAATTTTTACTGGGAATCAAACTGAAATGCAAGGTTTTCAAGTTCCCACGCCATAAAATCTTGCACTTTTGGAAAGTCAAAATGCCTCAAACGTTTTACCTGTAAAGTTTTCCAATTTATTCAGCAAGCCCTAAATAACCAGTTAGTCGAATCAAAACCGGAGAGAATTATCTGCAAGGTTCAAATAAAACTTTCTGCTCCTGTAGTATGATTTCGTGTTGTTTGATTTTGTGAATGAATTGATTAATTACAACATAAAACTTATTCAAGATTATTTTGAAAATACAGTTATTGCCATTCTCTGTCTTCCAGTTCCTTTTGAGGCAACAATAAGGTAGCTTCAATTTCCTGCCTGATAGCAGGCGTTACTTCACAATTGCTATGCAGACAATCAAGTAATAATTGATTGGCATCATAGTAGCGTTGTAGCATTTGCTCTTGTTCAGGACTAAACTGCCACTGATGATTAATATTGCGGTAGTTCGTCACCGTCATCCTCAACTGTTCAGCCCAGGTAGAATAGCTTGTTTCAAACCATAACCGAAACCGTTCTTGATTTTGACTATAATTGGGCAATTCTTGTGAGAGTTGTTGCAAGGATTTATAGAGTCCAAGATCCAGAACAATCCCCAGAATATTCGAGAGAGCATCTGCACAAACGTGAAAGTGGGCAAAGTCTTGGCTCTCAGCAATTGCAGACTCCACCAGCAGATTATCTAAAGCCGCATCGAGAAACATCCCCTGGTCAAGACTAGTGGCTAAAGAAAAGTGAGGAGCTATGCGCGGATTCCGACTTAAAGCCAGGTAAAATGCCCGAACGGCTGCATCTTTTGGTTGGGTGGTAATAGAGCTAGATTTTTGGCTAGCCCAGGTCAAAAACTCTTGTAAATAAGGATCTTTGGCAACCAGAGCATCAATTTTTTGCTTCATTAACTGCACTAGGGAGTCTGCACTCCGGAGCATACTAACTGTCAACAAGAAGATTTCGCGCCAGTGTGGTGGCTACCAAATGATTTTTGTGATATTTTTCTGAAAATCTGCGAATTTCGCTTAAGACACTAATGCTTTGTTGGTTAAGAACTTCATCCATGCCATCAAGCAGGAGTAAGACTCTACCTTCCCTCAGCAATGTTTCTATAACGGAGGGATCGGAAATTCCAGATGTGAGAAACTCCTGACGGATATAATTTAATAGGCTGAATTCGTTGGTGACTTTAGATTCTTCAGCAAAATTTCTCAGTGTGATGAAGATTGGCACTTGATTCGCTGCAAATGCACCTTGGTTACACTGAATAGCGAGATGTTGCAAAAAGGTGGTTTTACCTACTCCTGGTTTTCCTAATACTCTGAGCTTGGAGTATGTTTCAACTGCCTGCATACCAGATATCTGTCTCTGGTTACTCTCACCTAAGCCAAAACGGTCAAATTCCTTTGGATCAAGGTTTTGCAGTTCAGTGATGTCTAAATACTGTTGACTGGCAATTTCCTCCAAAATATTCAGATCTATATATATGTCATTGATGGCAACAGGACGACTGATGTCCAATAATTGCAAGATGCCGCACTGGTCTTGAATTTTGTCAAAACGTTGCGATCGCACTTGTTGCACTAATTTATCAATATCCGGGACAGAGGGCTGGGTAAATTCTTCTCGGTCAATAAATTCTGCTGGGGGTTCAACAGTAATCTCTTGCCAATCTAGTTCCAATACAGAACAAATTTCCATAAAGGTATGACGTTCAACAGGTTTTCCACTAAAAAATCGCCAAATGGGTTGTCGAGTTTTTAAGTTGACTTCAAAAGCTAGATTTTCTTGAGTCCAACCCTTGCGGGCAAACGCTTTTTTAGCCTGTTGAATCCCAATGGATGATGCCTGGAGCGATCGCTTAACCATAGGAAAAAAACCTGACCTTCAAATTTTTCAATCTAATTTTTAATAAAAATTTTCACTATTGCAGTTTTTTCTGTGCTATCACCATCCTACCCTATGAATCTTATACAAAATTCAATAATATCTCCTCAATTATTTAAAGTTTTGTGACAAAATCAAACACTATGCACTCATATTATACATATCAAGCTTTGGTAAGACTTGAACTCAAACATTGATATGTAATTATTAAAAAAAACAACTACAAGCCTAATTATGAATACTTACTTAATCAGAAATTATAGTTGTATTAATAGATGTCAACTACATATATCTTCTGCATTCATTACAAAACATTTGATACAAAAATTGGCGAATTTTCCACCAACAAACTTGTGCTTATTGATTCCAATTTTTATAAAAAAAATGAGTTTATTGTCAAGGCACAAAATATATCACATTATTCAAAATAATAAATTAGTTTATAGTTCAAGGGGTTCTGGGAGAATAAACTAACCAGAAAAATTTCTGATTGAATAAAAATTGAAAATTCAGTAGTCAGAATCAATTAGCGGGTGATCTTGATCCAGATTCTCCACTAATTTAAATCCGCCAAATCTATCTTTATATAGGACTTACGCAAGATTGAACTCAAAACCTGATTCTTGCGTAGGGGTAATACCGCAACGGGCAAGCAAGCTACATGAATTACCCCTATTTCCGCTCTGTTTTGCGTAAGTCCTGTTTTAGCGAAATATCTACAATACTGGCTTCAAAAACTAAATATTTTGACTTTTGCTTCTTCGTGAAAAATCGTGAGGACATCAGGCTGACATTGCTTGACCAGCGCAACAATACCTCTAGCTTCTTCGGAATACAAGTCTTCAACATAGCCAGTTCTATAAAGTTGTGCCTCTTTTTCACTATCAAAAGGACCAAAATAATAAGTACAGTGCGGAACAGCAGTGTTAATTTCTACCCACCAAGCTACCCCTGACTCTTGAGATGGAAATAAATTCATGAGAGATCCCTGTGATTAATTAAACTGGATTAAAGATAGTATTTGCTTCAGAAAAAATATTCTCATTTTTCTTAGTGTCGGTTTCTAAACGGGCATTTCCTGATAGCAAGAGCTACAACGCCAGTAAACTCCTCTTGAACAAACATGACGCAGTAAAGTATCGGAACAGCAAAGACAAGTATATTTATCCTCCATAAATTGATGGATTTGTATAGATAGATAATCGTGGCTATCACCAGTAACAAAATTAGTCGGCATCGCTAATAAATGTTTCATTTTTAACGCCTTAATTGTTAAATAGATTTAGCTAGAACCGAAAAAAGGTATTGATTTGACTGCAAACTCTCAGATTACTGAGAGATTGGATAACTCAATTATAAACTGGTCATCATTTACTACTTATTAGTATGACGTTTTAGTGTTAGAAATGATGTTTAAGAAGCTGTTAATTAGCGTATAAGTTGTATAATATCTTCTCAAAATCTTGAAATAGTTACAATAATTTACAAGGGTAGTGTTTGCATAAATAATTTTTTCAAGCACTTGAAGGAACGAGGACTGGATGAGAATAGGTTGGCTTAAACAAAAAGAAGCCCCACATCTCACTTTTAGGAGTGTGGGATGAATTTTTGGGCGATAACGAATTGACCGCAACTGTGATTTTGTGGAAATGGCTTTTTACAAAGACCCGGATGTAGAACGCATTTTTGGAGGACAAGGAAGCGTTCTTTGGGAAAAAGTTTTGGTTTAGGGGTGAAATGAGGATTGATTCCGAAAGTTACGATAAGGACTTCTTGATGACCCGCTTTCAACAAACTCAGGTTGAATAGACCTCTCCGGAAATATGCTAGAGACGTTCCGCCGGAACGTCTCTACAAGGGTTTCAAACCACGCACATTTAATTACCGGAGATGTCTAATAGAGAAATCGGCTATTGCAGTGCGGCATTATCCCACCTAAACCAAGATAGGCAGGCGATTGGTAAACTGCTGTTACTTTATAAATCTACTCTAGCTTAAGTAAGTGGGCGTTAAAAAATATAATATAAACCTAACCCCCCAGCCCCCTTCCCTACTAGGGAAGGGGGAGTCAAAGCCTCTCCCCTACCAGGGGAGAGGTTTGGAGAGAGGTTTTATATTTAATTGTGCCAAGTTACTTACCAAAAAGCAATTTCTTGTGTGTCTACCGCAGGAAATATATAACAGTATATTTATAAAATAACGTAGGATAGATGTTGAAAATATATATTTCATGAGACATTTATCATAGATTAAAATATGAAAATTCAATAATGAGGTACATATTCTTAGTGATTAAAAAAGATTATCAAAATACTTGGACACGAGAAATAAATGATATTGTGCGTGGCACTTGTGGAGGTTTTTTATTTGGTATTCCACTAATATATACTATGGAAGTATGGTGGATTGGCTCTCTAGCAAAACCAAGATTGATTTTTATAGCGATTGCTTTAATGTTTATTGTAGTTTTTTTGCTCAATTATACAGAGGGTTTTCGCAAACGCAGAAATAACTGGCGAGTTGATGAAGCAGCGATAGATACTGTAGAGGCAATGGCAATTGGATTTGTTTGTTCTGCATTTATGTTGTGGTTATTGCAAGAAATTACGCCAGAAACTTCCTTGAAAGAAAACCTGGGTAAAGTTGTATTTGAAGGTGTACCATTTACGCTAGGGGTGGCATTAGCCAACCAGTTTCTCCAAGAAAGTAATCAAAATAATTCAACATCAATTACTCATAAAGGTAATGGTATCAGCAAACATAAGCAAAATGGTTTGCACGGCACATTGGCTGATTTAGGTGCCACTCTCATTGGTGCAATTGTGATTGGTTTTAATATTGCACCAACCGATGAAGTTCCTATGTTAGCATCTGCTATTTCACCCCCTTGGTTATTGGCGCTAATGGCTGCATCTTTAGTGATTTCCTACGCAATTGTCTTTCAAGCTGGTTTTTCAGACCAACAAAAACGCAGACAGCAAAAAGGGATTTTTCAGAGGCCATTAAGTGAAACGACTATTTCTTATTTAGTATCTTTACTAGCAAGTGCAGTGATGCTGTTATTTTTTCAGAAGATAACTCTTGCAGACCCTTGGAGGATGTGGTTAGAACATACCTTAGTCTTGGGATTACCTGCAACTATTGGTGGTGCAGCGGGTAGGTTAGCAATATGATGCAAACAGAACCCCAACCAAAACTTTCTTTAGCTGAGTGGGTAACATTTAGTATAGCTTTATTTATCCTGGCAATTATTATTAGCTTAGTCGGTTACATTTGGATGAATGAGGAAGACAAACCTCCCATTTTATCAGTTACTAAAAAACAAATGATTCGCGAAATTGATGGGAAATTTTATGTTCCCTTTGAAATAGTTAATACTGGTGGTGAAACTGCTGAATCAGTGCAAATTATTGCTGAGTTACAAATTGCTGATAAAGTTGTTGAAACAGGAGAGCAACAGATTGATTTTTTGTCTGATGGTGAAAAGGAAGAAGGAGCATTTATATTTAGCCAAAATCCGCGTCAGGGGCAATTAACTGTGCGGGTTGCTAGCTATAAGTTGCCATAATCCAATTTCTGCACAGATGAGGTAATCATAACTAATCAACCGGACTTGATATAACTCAAGCAACTCTTAACTTCTCTTTATATATTACAAAATGAAGTGCAGAATGCGGGCTATAGTTTCCTGAGTTGAATGCGGAAAATAAACAAGGGCGCTCGCTTGAGTTAGCGCCCTTTATTTTTTTGATTTCGTTAGCTGAACCATTCTCATGTTCAGAAGTGATCCAAGTCAGCTAAAGATACCACTTCTGAAATAATGCAAGTTCAATGTGTAACAGGTGACTAATTATTCTTTCTAGCTTAAACAGCAGCTAATTCTGGTGCGGGACGCTTACTGTTACGGATATTGTTAATCGCTTCAGCATAATCAGGAGCATTAAACACAGCAGAACCCGCTACAATAGCATTAGCTCCTGCTTCCAAAACTTGCCAAGTGTTATTAGCTTTGAGTCCCCCATCAACTTCAATCCAAGGATCTAAACCGCGTTCATCACACATTTGACGCAGTTTACGAATTTTGGGAACCACACTAGGAATAAAGCTTTGTCCACCGAAACCGGGGTTAACGCTCATAATCAGCACTAAATCACACAGTTCCAGTACATATTCAATTAATTCTAAAGGTGTACCGGGGTTCAGTACAACTCCAGCTTGTTTACCGAGTTCTCTGATTTGTCCCAAAGTCCGGTGTAGGTGAGGTGAAGCGTTATGTTCAGCGTGTACAGAAATTATATCAGCACCAGCCTTAGCAAAACCTTCTACATACTTTTCTGGTTCCACGATCATCAAGTGGACATCCAGCGGTTTGGTTGTAATCGGACGAATCGCCTCCACAACCAGAGGACCTATTGTAATATTAGGTACAAAGCGTCCGTCCATTACATCAACGTGAATCCAATCTGCTCCCGCTTTGTCCACAGCGCGAATATCGTCACCCAGACGACTAAAATCCGCTGATAGGATAGATGGAGAGATAACTATAGGCTTTTTAGATGGGTTTTGGGTCATGGCTAGTGGGTTCTTAAGCGTCCTCGTCTGTAAGCATTGTAACAAAATATGGACTTTTTGGAAATTAGTGATTTGTGATTGGGGACTGGTGATTGGTGATTGGTAACTAATTATTCTCTATTCCCTATTACCTCTTAACTGTCACCTGTTCCCTGTTCCCTGTTCCCTGTTCCCTGATAATTGACTATGAACAAAATCTGGATAATTTGCGGTTTGGGTATTTCCTGTTTAACTGTGCCAGTATTGGCATCTGTAAAGTTTGGCAGTTCTCTAGGAAGCGGTGGTATTGATGTGCTGAAATTACATCAACCTCCTTACAATTTAACTGGCCGCAAAATTGCCATCGGTCAGGTAGAAATTGGTCGTCCTGGTATGTTTGGCTTAGATAAAGCCGTGTCTAAAAATCGCGCTATTTCTCCCGTTGCCGTTTTTTTACGCACAGTACCAGCTAAGTCAAATACTGGCGTTGATCCCCATGCTTATAATGTGGCTGCGGTGATGGTCAGTAAAGACAAAGCTTGGCCGGGAGTTGCACCAGAAGCAAGACTATATTCTTCTGCTGTCGGTGCTACAAAAAATATGGGTCAAGCAGAAGAGTGTTTATCAGCACAACATATAGCATTACAAAACAGTGGTGATGTTCGCGCTATTAACTTTAGTTTTGGTGAACCTTTGAACCGTGACCCCAGACCAGAAGCTGTTTTAGATGGTCAAGCTTTACTGACTTTGTGTATTGACTGGTCGAGTCGGGTTCATAATGTCGTGTATGCGATCGCTGGCAACCAAGGCAAAGGCGGGATTCCCATTCCTACAGATAATTTTAACGCAATTAACGTCGCTTTTTCATCCCCAAGAGAGGAGATTTTTAATAAACTTCATGTTTCTAATCTAGCAGGTAATAATCAAGGAGTGGGCGATCGCCTTGTTGGTAAAGAATTTAATATTGGTGGACGCAGATCAATTAGTTTAGTTGCTCCTGGTAGTAATATTCATGTACTTAACCCTGATGGTAAATTGAATAAATCTACAGGTTCGAGTTTTGCCGCACCTCACGTTACCGCTACCGTAGCTTTATTACAAGAATTTGCTGACCGACAGTTAAGAATTAAACAACCAAATTGGACTATTGATGCTCGAAATCATCAGGTTATGAAAGCTGTATTATTAAATTCAGCCGAGAAAATTCAAGATAGAGGTGATGGTTTGTGGTTGGGAATGACCAAGACTTTAGTTGATAAACAAAATCGAGATTGGTTTGCTTCTGATGCTTACAAAAACACGAAAATTCCCCTTGATGATCAAATGGGAACTGGTCATTTAAATGCTTTTCGTGCTTATCAACAATTTATGCCGGGTCAATGGCAACCTTCCGCACCAGTTCCATCAGTTGGTTGGGATTATAACACAATTAATGCTAATTCTTTCAGAGAATATAGTTTAGCAAAACCCTTAAAACAAAACAGTTTTATAGCTCTTACCTTAACTTGGGATAGATTAGTGGAATTAGATGATAAAAATAAAAATCACCAATATGATATAAATGAACCTTTCCAAAATAAAGGTTTAAATAACCTTGACCTTTATCTAGTCAAAGCAGACAGTCCAAAAACTGAAATTGCTGCTTGTGCTTCTGTGAGTGAAATTGATAATGTAGAACATATTTTTTGTCCCGTTCCTGCTACTGGGAATTATAAAATTCGCGTCCATTTTAAACAACAAGTCAATGAACCAACTCAAGCATACTCCTTAGCTTGGTGGACTGTTCCTGTCAATTAGGAGATAGCCCGGATTTCTAGCAACAATTTATAATTAATTTACAAATTCAAAAAAGAAGTCGGGGATGTGATTGTCCAGATCCCCGACTTCTAGCAACAATTCATAATTTATTCACAAATTCAAAAAAGAAGTCGGGGATCTATGTCTGTTACCAAAACTGTAACCATTAGCTGTTTATGTGCGGTATATGAGATAGTGAACACCTGACACATCATTAGCGTCTAACTTAATAGAAAGCTGAAACAACAAATGAGGTAGTAGATGAACCGACACAAGTTTAGTGCTGTGCAAGAAAATTTCTTACAAAGACGGTACGGAGTGAGTTTAGGTAGACGCTACGTTTTAGCCGCAGCTAGTATTGTGATGTTGAGTGTACTTGGATGTTCCCAAATTGATCACAATACAGCATTAATCACCAAATCTCGTCTACCTGGCACTGAGTCGGAATTTACCAAGGATAATGGCTACTTCTGATGTTTGTTACTTCTGGCTGCTTGTACTAACGCCAATCATCCAACACAAACACATCCCTACGATTGTATCCTGGTTGATTAGGTCTGTGCATGGCTACACCGATGCTTTGACTACGAAAACCACGGGTTTGCATCTGCAAATAAGCGGCTTCTCGACTGGTATTTACTCCCGCAACCAAGCGAGACATCCGCTACAGTTAAACCTTCACACAAGTCTAACAACTGGTCAAAACGTTTTTGTGCATCATTCCCAGAACGCACAGCGCCAAATTTGACAAAGCAATTATTACTACCAGCTTCTGTAGCAGCGCCGGACATTTCTCGTTCCCATACTCTGTATGGGAATGAATTTTAGAAGGCTCTGCCTTCTATTAAATCAGAGGCAGAGCCTCTTCATAGCATTCCCAGTCTGAGACTAGGAACGAGATCAACGAGATGTCTATTTTTCTTTCTTCTACCTCCTAACTCGTTGATCTCCTGCTAATAATGTGAACCCGTCTTGCGGTGGTTGATAGCAGTCACTGCATCAGGTTTGAGTAATTTGCCGTTATCAATGGTTGCGTATATCACCCAATGATCGCCACATTCTAGACGTTGGTTAACGGAACATTCTAAATATGCACAAGCATCGGTGAGGACTGTGCAACCGTTGTCTGCTTCTACAGTCTGGAAGTTAGCAAACCGATCTTCTCCAGGGGCGAAATTCTTGCGGAAATGTCTCATGTAGTCTACATGAACCCCTTCAGGGAGAATATTCAGGACAAACTTACCACCAGGATACATTAATGATTCAACTGCTCGTTCCTTAGCGATCGCCACTGTAATTCCTGGTGGATTAAAAGTAGCCTGAGACACCCAAGCCCCTAGCATTCCTGTAGAAACTTCTCCTTGTTTAGCTGCGATCACACACACAGAACCAATAATTCTACCTACAGCTTGTTCTACAGGAGTAGCAGCTTGTTGGGGTACACGGATTTTCTTTGCTTTCTTCAAACTTTGAGCAAAGTCTGTACCGATTTCTTCCGACATTTTCAGAGTCACTTCATCTGGTTTAAACTTGACTTTCAGCGTGTCAAAACCAAACCGATATCCAGCATCCCGCAGTTTACATTCTACCAGGTCTAATGCTTCACCACTCCAACCATAGGAACCAAACACCCCGGCTAATTTACTATTGTCACCGATTGCCAGGACAATACCTAAAGCAGTGTGAATAGGTGTAGGTGCATGACCACCGATGGTAGGAGTACCAATAATAAACGCATCCGCTTGTTCTACGGTATGACGAATTTCGTCTGGGGGTGCAAATTCGCAATTTATAGATTTAACCGCAACTCCACCTTTGGTCAATCCCAAAGCCATCGCCTGTGCTAAAGTTGCTGTGTTGCCATAGGCTGAGGCATAAAGTAACGCCACAGATATTTCCCGATTCTTGTGGGAATGACACCATTCACCATAAGCTTTCGTTAGTTCAATTAAGCCAGTCCGTACCAATGGACCATGACCAACAGCATACATCCTCACCTGCAAATCAGAGATTTTCTCTAAAGCAGCTTCTACATGAGTTGCATGGGGAGCCATCAGGCAATTAAAGTAGTAACGTTGGTCTTCTTTGAAAGTTTCCACGTTATCATCAAAGACTTCATCACCGCAGATATGCACCCCAAATAACTTATCTGTGTAGAGAATTTGGGTTTGCTGGTCGTAGGTGCAAAGTGCTTCTGGCCAACGGGGACTTGGAATAGGTAAGAATTTCAAAACATGACCCTTACCCAAATCTAAGGTTTCTTTCCCCCGCATTGTCAAAACTTTGATATCTTGGTCGAGAAAAGCCGCTCGCAAATTAGCAGCACCAGGAAGAGAACATACAAAAGTAATTTGTGGTGCAAGTTCTAAAAGTGCTTTTAAAGTTGGTATGCGGTTAGGGCTAAAATGACCCAAAATCACATAATCCAACTTGCGGAAATTGACGCTATTTTGTAATGCTTCCAAATAAATATTTGTGAAGCTTTCCCCCGGAGGATCAATCAATGCAGTTTTATCGGCTTCTATTAAATAGCAATTGGAGGTAGTACCTCGGCAAAGTGCATATTCAATTTCAAACCGTAGACGTGACCAACTTCTCGCTCTGAGAACTTTTGTATTTGTAGCAATCGGTAGAATTTGTACGTCGCGTGGTTTGGAATCGCTCATAGCTGTTTGTTGTGGAGAAAAAACTTGAAAAAACCAGTTTTTAGCCGATGCCAAGGCGTTAGAAAAAGAATCTGGGGGTTGCATATAAATTATGAAATATTCGCCAGCAAATATCTGTGCATTGCAATTCAAAATTAAAAAAGGGGTAATTGGTAATGGGGGGTAATGCGTAATTGGTAATGGGTAATAGGGAGAATTATCTATCACCTATTCCCAGTCCCCAATCCCCAATCCCCAGTCCCTCACAAGGGTAGGTATTTTACATTGTCGTGAGGGCAAGACTTGGATGACAAGGAAGGACAGTGGATAAGGGAGGAAAACCGTACCAAATCAAATTCTCTTGGTAACAAGAACAGTCCGTCAAAATACCATTGTGCGTATCAAATCTTCCTTGTCTACCTTCCATCCTTGTCTTCCTAGTCCTGCCTTCACAGTTAATATTAAAAACCTACCCCTGTGAGATCCCCAGTCCCCAATCCCTAGTCCCCAATCCCCAATTAATAGTAGTTCCCTACTTTGCGATGACGTACTGCTGTCACTGCTTCAGGTTTGGAAACTCGTCCATCTTCGACTGTGCAGTATAAAATCCAGTGGTCGCTACATTCCATGCTGGTGACTACTTCACATTCCATGTATGCGAGTGCATCGGTTAAAATTGGTGAACCGTTTTTGGCGGTTTGGGTTTTTACTCCTGCAAATCTATCCGCACCCGGATGTAAACGTTTGAGGAAGTGTTTTTTCAGGTCTTGATAGTTTCCTTCTTCCAGAACATTGAGAACAAAGCGATCGCCTATTTGCAGTAAGCTATCAATCGCTCGATCTTTAGCTACAGCAATTGTGAATCCTAAAGGCTGTAAACTAGCTTGTGTTACCCAAGAAGCTATCATTGCACCGCTAACATCTCCTTTTTTAGCAGTAACAATGTACAATCCACTGCTAATTCTCCCTAACGCTTTTTCCATGTTCACGTCGAGGGATTTGATTTGTTTGATGTTGCGTTCTCGCATCACCAATTGTCCCAAATCTGTACCAGCTTCTTCACAACTTTTATAAGTTGATTCACCAGGAACTTCTTTAATCCGAATTGCTGGGAATGCTTCTTTAATCCCTAAGTCAATAAACTTGCGTCGTAGGGTATCAATGGGTTCATCATCACCACCATAGGACTCAAATAGTCCTACTACTTGCTTATTTTTGGCGACAGATAATAAAGAACTAATTCCGGCTTGTGCAACAATAGAAGAAGTAGGTGGCATTCCAATAATTAAACCGGATGCTCTACCTGCTAGTTCTTGAATTTCTTGCAATTCTGCTGTGTGGAGATCAATTACTTCTACTCCTACACCAGCTTTTTGGAGACCGTCACCAATTGCATGAGCCAAGCGATCGCTATGACCATAACCGGAAACATAGAACAAACCAACCACAGTTTCTGCTGTAGCTTGTCTTTGGCTCCAAGTTTTGTAGCATTCGGTTAAAACATCAAGGTGATGGTATAGTAATGGTCCGTGTCCGTTAGCAATTATTTGAATTTTGCCTAAATCACCCATTCTCTTCATTGCATTCAATAAAGAACGAGCATTGGGACCCATTAAGCAATCATAATAAAATCGAAAATCAGCTTCAATTGCTTCTAAATCTTCGTCAAAGGTGCGACTATCACAAAAGTGCATTCCAAACGCATCACAAGTGTAAAGGATTTGGGTTTTGCGATCAAAACTGAAGATGGTATCAGGCCAGTGTAAATTTGGCGCACTGACGAATTCTATTTCATGTCCTTTACCAATATCGATGCGATCGCCACTTTTGACAATTCGCTTGGAAAAAGGATCATGTACCAAACCTTCCAAAAATTGCAGTGCTACTTTGGAAGCTAAAACAGTTGCTCTCGGTGCTAACTGTAATACGTCTTCTACCAAACCACTATGATCTGGCTCTGTGTGACTAACAATTATATAATCAATTGTCTTGGGGTTAACAAGTCCTTTGAGGGTGTCTAAATACAATTGACGGAACTTCTGGTGAGAAGTATCAATCAAAACAGTTTGTTCACCCCTAATTAAATATGAATTATAGGTTGTACCGTTTTGCAATCCAAATTCAATATCAAAACGATCTCGATCCCAATCAAGAGAGCGAATCGCTGTCGTATTAGGGGCAATTTCTACAGTTTGTATAGTTAACCTTGGTTCAACTTTCTCTGAGATCGCTACCATGATTCGTCTCCGAGTCCAAATAATATTCTCTTCTCCCCACCATTTTCTTCCTAAATTCTTTTTAAAGTTGTAATCAAGAATATATTTCGATAAATTAAACTTGTATTAATTAATGCAGTTTTTTAGCATATTTTCTAACTAGGAAAATACACTAATTTTAAATTATGTCAAAGGCAATACAACTTAAATATTTATTTTTATTGGCATAATTTAAAATCCCCAAATCATTATACATATCCTTGCATTTCTTGACAAATAATTCGTCAAAAAAAAATGATCGATATAGTATTTCCTAATCAAATGATATGTATCATAGCCCCCTCCTGGCTTGCGAGTATGGGATTGGAGTTGGGATTCTATTTTGACATTTTTACAGTTAGTTCGGAAATCATTAATTAAATTCTATTCATGTTGAGTCCAAGCTTTAACGCCTTCAATTAAAATACCAGCAGGAGCAAATATCACCTTTACTGTTTCAATACCAACTGCTGTTGCAACTCTACGTAAACGTATTTTTAGATTTGGATAATTTTTTATCGCTTGTTCAATCACTTGTTTATCTTTAAGTACAGGATAATTATCAACGGCTTGATTAACAATTAACTCAGCTTCGATTGGTGTTGGTTTATTTTGTTCTATTTGTTCAAGCAATTTTTGAATTACTGTTTCTACTTCAGCAATATTTTGTGCTGATGGATAATTGTTTTGAGTACCAATGCTATCGCCTTCAACATTTCCTGCAACACTGCTACCAGTAATAGGTGCGTGAAAATTCATTGATACTTTAGGTTGTTCTGACATAGTTTTGATATTTTGAGCGAGTGTGTTTATAGAATTAGTTAACTGATTAGTTAATGGATCAGTATTATTCTCCTTTTCAGGTGGCGGAGAAGTTGCGATTATATAATTATAATACTTACAACGCCCTTGAATTGCTAATATTACTTCAAGGATGCCGGAGAAACTATTTTCAAACTTTAATAGCATCTCCGATAGGTCAGGTAGCAATTCAGGAATAGCACTTGTAGCTAATACAGATGCAGCACATCCTGCAACGTCACCATTTTCATCATTTATAGCTTTTAAGAGGCAGGTAAATATAATTTCATTGTGATTGTGGCTTGCAATTTTACCTAACCAATGCACACTATCAAATCGTACTCTCCAATATTCGCTTTCTAGAGCTTTTAAAAGAGCATTGATAGCTTCTTCATTGCCAAGTTTACCCAATAAATAGACCGCAACTTTACGAATGTCTGGGTCTTCATTTTCCAAATTTTGACACAATTCAAAGACTGTTGGCTCGTCACACATTTTATCTATTTGAAAAGAATATGGAGAACTGTAGCCTAACCGTCCTAGCAATCTTTTTTTGGGAGGAGATAAAATTGAACAATAAAATTCAGGTAAACTTTTAATAGCAACAATAACCGACTTGTTGATTTGAAAACCTTTATTTTCTAAATATTGAATGAGTTCGGAAATATTATTTTTACCGCAAATATGTCCCAGCATTTGTATAGCTAAACCATGAGCCGGATCTTGTCTAGCTAGAGCTTCTATTAAATCTGGAATAGCCGCTTCACGAAGCATATTTCCCAGACGGTGAATAGCTTCCCACGAAATGAGCCAATCCTGATTTTTTAACGCTTGTTTAACCGAGGGTATTATTGCTTCAGTTCCTATGTTATCTAAACTATCCCAGGCATCAAAACGAATGTAAGAATTTTCATCTTCTAAAGCTTTACTCAAAAAAGTAATAGTTGCTTCACTACCAATTTTACCTAGTGCTTGGTTAGCAAAATAACGAATACCATCATCTTTATTTTCTAAAGATTTAGATAGAATGGAAATTGCATAATTTGAGCGGGTTATACCTAGTAACCAAAGTTTTAATCTTTGATGAATCTCTGTTCGTTCAGCAATCAGACCAACAGTTTCTTCCTGAACTTTTGTTTTCACTGATCCTGCCAACTTTGCTCCTAAATTTAAATCTACATTTAAAGCTAAACTCACTATTTCGACTGCCTTCTTTTGTGTTACTTCAGGCAATGCCAACATTAATGATAAAGGTTCTGTCCACTTCAAATAATTCAGATAATAATATTTCAACTGCTCAGGACTAATTTGGTCAAGTCGTTGCAGCAGACTTTCTGCGGCGTAATATTCCTGAAGTAATTGATGACAAAATTCAATTTCGTCATTTTGAGGATTGCGTTGAATTAAGTGGTGCTTTAGCAAATCTTTTAGACAAATCTTCGCTAAACTTGCTGGTAACTCGTCCTTACCTTGTAGAAATTCTCCAAAATTTTTTTCTGCTTCTTTTTCAGAAATACTCAAACGAAAATCTGTAGGTTTATCAGCTTGCATCATTTCAAAAGCCAGATGTGCCAATAAACCAGACCACCAGCGACGGGACTTTTCGGTAACTGGGACATCATCTTTAGACTTACGTTCATACAACTGGGTAAACTCCCGCAATGCCGCTCCGCTACTTAAAGGTACATCTTGCGTTTTCTGAAATATGAAATAGAGCATCCACATTACTAGCGGCGTTTGTCCCAACTCCCGCAAGCGATCGCGTAATTGTTGTAAAATTTCTCTAGTCTGCCCTGGCATACAATCATCAATAAATCTCTGCACCTCAATATCGGAGAGGGGTTGCATTTCTAATTTCTTTCTAATCCCTAAATCATCACCACCATCTCTTGTGGTGAATATCATCGGTGTATGAGAGTTATCCCGACAGAAAAGTTTGATATTTGTCCGAGCATTATCGTCAGGTAATTCATTAATGCCATCCATTAACAACAAAAATTGCCCCTCGAATAATAAATCTTCTAATGTAGAAATATCCAAACGTAACTTGTGTCGTTTCAGAAAAGCTTGCACTAAATCCAGGACTGAAGTTTTGTAATAATCTTTGTAATATCGCAACTCCACCAACACCGGAATCTGGCTTTGCTGATTTTGAAGTGCTTCTTTAGCTGATTCCACCAACAACCGCGCTAAAGTCGTCGATTTACCCGCACCTGGACGACCTATCAACAACACAGATTCGTTGGCAGCATACTTACGCAATCCCTCCAAAACTGAGAGACGTTCTGTTTTTTCAGAAATTTCATTTTGTCGTTGTTTTGGCTCAATTATCTGCGCCATCAAGCCAAAATCAAACAGTGAGGATAATTCTTCCCCATCAGCTTTTTGTAAAGCTACGGTATTTGTTAGTTTATCTACTAGGCTCCACCACTGTTGATACTTCCTGCAAATAGATTCCAGATATCTTTGAAAATCAATGCCCATACATCAACGAGAGAAAGGTAGGCGCTGTTTTCTATGTTACTCGATAAAATAAGCTGTTCCGCATTTAAACTGTATAACTTAAACAAGTCTAACTCTTGTGGGGTGGGCATCCCTGCCCGCCCTCATCTTTAAATTAGATGAGTTTTAGCTTAACTGTTGATTCACCCATAATAAACAAAATCCACCCACACATCAAAGTGTAAGTGGACTTGTTAATCATTTAAAATGGAGCTTATGGGAGTTGAACCCATGTCCAAATTGGGTATTAACCCACCGCTCATTCACAGGTTTAGCCTTTCTGACCCTCAAGGCGGGAATCGTTCATTATCCCGAACGTAGGATGCTCTGATTTAATCTTAGTCAGCAAGCCAACCAGAGAACGCTTACTGAAGCATCCGTTGGGGTTAGGTCTTTAATCCTTAACGGAGTCAAATTAAAGACGCTCGAACCTAAAAGAGGTTTCTTAGGCAGCTACTAGAGCTTCCCGACGAGCAAATTTTACGATATTGTTCGCATTTACTTTTTTTTCGAGTCTTTGATTTCCGAGAGGAGACTCGCTCTCGACCTGAATCACAGAGAAGCTTTCGCCAACCTGTCGAAACCGTTAAAGCCCCATGCGCTTTATATTTTTATTATAGTATACCGTTTTGGAAATGTGTTGCCTAACAGAAAAAATTTTATTGTTATTGGTCATTGGTCATTAGTCATTAGTCATTAGTCATTGGTCATTAGTCATTAGTCATTAGTCATTGGTCATTGGTCATTAGTCATTAGTCATTAGTCATTAGTCATTGGTAAAATTCTTACCAAGTCCCCAGTCTCCAGTCCCCAGTCTCCAGTCCCCTAAGATGGCGATACCTTGTATTTATTGCCTTTTTGCTGGATCTGTAAGGAAGTGCAAGATTGCAAGAATTTGACGAAACTACCACTAATCTGTAAATCTTTCATCTGCTTAGTGATGGGTTTACCATATTTTTGATTAAATTTAATACCTAAAATCCCAATATCAACATAGCTGTTGTGAGATTCTTGTGTTAACTCTATCAGAATCATCTTTAGTGCTTGTTCTAAATCAGAGAGGGAATTAATATCAGAGAATGAAACAGAGGGCTGGATGCGAGAATCTATTTTACTTACTTCCCATTTATTATCTTTGAGTTGAATTTGGAAATAACTACAAGACTGCAAAAACTTTACGAACGTACCACCTATCTGTAATTCTTTCAGTTGCTCAGTAATAGGTTTACCATATTTTTGCTTAAATTTACTGGCTAAAACGGTAATATCAAAATTACTATGCTTGGATTCTTTGATTAATTCTTCCAGAATTTTCTTTAGGGCTGCTTCTAATTCTAGTTGGGAAGTAATAGTAGATAATGACTTAGATGTGATGCTGTTGAGTGTTTCAGATTTGTTACTATCTTTTTGCTGAACTAGACCATGTTCAAAAAGCGTTATGTATAATTCCCCAACATCATCAATTTGATGAATTACAAAATCTGCCGGATAGTTAATAAATATATCCCTAGCCCTTTTACCGGGTAAATATTTGGCAACAATATGGCTTATATTCAACTCATATTTAATTTTATATAATTTAGAAAGTTGAGAAAGTTTAATCCAATAAGTATCAGTCAGCTTCTGCTGTTCTTTAATTAAATTTTTGACTTGCAGAACAAATTGCTCAAGGGTTGGTATTTCTGGTAATGGTTTAACGCTATGGATGGTATTTTTACCTGTAGAGTTATTGAAAATATTAATGTTTTCTCCATGCTGGCTGACTTGATATACTGTTAACCCATGCTGCTGTAAATTGTTGCATAAATTAGTCATTACCTTATCTGATGAGCAAACAAAAACTTCTTTAGCATTGGGATAAAGTTCATGAATTGATGCACCGAAAGCAATCATTTTTCCGTCAGCATTATCCCTACCTGCGGGAACATGAATTAAATCATAGCCACGTTCATGTAATTCTATATCTAACTTGCCCCGGTTACTCCAATTAGCAAAGGCAATTTTTACTTGAATCGGACATTTACAAATGGTTGCTAAAAATTTTTCTGTGTTGATGTTAAGTTGTAAATTTTCAGCATCTAAAAGTAAAACAGCAATTCCTACTGGCACTAAAGGGGGAATCAATGCCGGATTTAATGAACTATTTAACTCAGATATCACAGGATTGTGTTGGCGAATTTCGGCAATTAATTCGGCTAAGATTGGTAAATTTAAAGCTTCGGGAACTAGAATTGCTTTCAGGTATAATTGCAGCTTTTTTACTAGGTCTTCCCAAGTTCGAGTTTGACTGAGTAATGCTGTAAATTTAGCACTCAAAGCAGATTGATTAGATATGTGTTGCCACTGGACTTTCCTGTACTTTTCCAGCAATAATTCTGGCTGCTGTTGTTGAATAGTAATGATGGCTTGGCAGACCTGAGAGGCTATTTTATTTAACAGGGCAGAATCATAGGTAGTCAGCGATCGCTCATGATTTGACATAAGTTACACAGTACAGTAAAGCATCCTGGCGGAAAATCTTGTTCAAGATCCTAATTTAATTTATACCAATTTGGGATTTTAGATTGGGGAACATCTATCTAGACGTATAAAAGTGCTAATCTAGTGTTGAGGAAATTTCCGTACTTGATATTCACTCGCTTCTGACATTTCATAGGAAAAGCCCAGATATTGGTCAAATTTTTGAGCGATCGCCTCTAGTTCCGTTTCCGAGATAGCTTTCCACTGTTCCCGATTTTGCCAATGCACCACAATCACGACTTCTGTGAGATCATCAGGACTAATCCAAACTTCCTTACCTAAAAACCCTGGATACTTAGATAACACAGTAGTCCAGATTTCCTCATCCTTCTGGATAAATGTTTCTCGCAGTTCCGCAGGCATTTTAAACTTAAGAAACTCAATAATCATGTTTTTTGACTCTAGTTATATAACAGGTAACAGGTGAAAGGGGACAGGGGACAGGTGAGAGGTAACAGTTGACACCCAAATTGATTTTGCCATGACTCAAGGAACAATGACTGCAATTGAAGGTATCTATGAAGTGTGTATTGGCGTTCCAGAGCCGATTTTAGCAATTCAATATTGGCAACAGTTTGGCTATCGCATCGGGGAAGTCGGAGAATTAACCCCAGAGTCAGCGTATCAATTATATGGGGTAAATTCCCCTTTAAAAGCAATTCGTCTTTATCACCAAGATGCAGATCATGGTTTAATCAGATTGATGATTTGGCAAAATCCCACAAATCAAGGTTTGGGTATCAGTTCAATGAAAGTTAAGGGTAATCGCTGGACTACAGCTTTAACTGCTGATTTGTTAGGGATTTTAAACCACGCCGAAAATGCCAAAGGCGCTGGTGAGATAATCAGATATACTTACCCTTATTGGGAAGTAATTTATCAAAAAGAACGCAAAAGCCGTCCCTTTGTTGATCCTGCGGTGGGAGTCAGAGAAATGCTACTGCTGCAACCCTTGATGCGACAGGTGTTATTTCAACGCTTTGGTTATGTTATGCCCCATTATGGCAAAATCAATCACAATGCAGCTTTTAGCACCAGCCAGTTTACCCATCTGGGGTTAGTTGTTCAAGACGACAGCAAAGACAGCTTGCGGTTTTATGAAGAGGTGTTAGGTTTGTTGCGTGTGCGGGATGATGTGGAAACCAGCTATGAGTCTTCTTTTGCAGGTCGAGACTTTTTTGACCTCCAACCAGGGGAAAAATTTATCGTCACTGCTTTTGATGATCCTCGTTCCTCTGGGACTGACTTAATGGCAGCACGCAGCGGTAGACTTTATATTGTCCGCTTTCCAGAGCATATCCCATTAGAATCACGGTTTACATTTGCCCAACCCGGAAGTTTAGGAATGTGCCTTTACACTTACCGCGTGCAGGGAATACACAATTATTTTGACCGCATTCGGGCAAGTAATGTACAGAAATTTACTAATATTGTAAATAATGAATTTGGGGAAATAAGTTTTTCTTTTGTTGCCCCAGATGGGTATTTCTGGACTTTAGTAGAAAAAAGTTAATGTCAGGAGTCAGAAGAAGCAGGGGGGCGGGATGCAGGGTGCAGGGGAGAAGAGTGATCCCCCTTGCTCCCTGCTCCTTGTCCTCTTCCCTGTTCCCTGTTCCCTACTATAAAAATCAGGAGAAAAAATACAATATATGGTAGCCCACATCCAAGAAATTGATGCCCAACAATGGGTAAAAACTCGTTCTTCCCTCGATGCTAATGAATCTACTTTTCTGGTTTGGACTGGTAAGATTTATAGCTTTGTCCCAGGGGAAAAGCGACAAATATTATTTAAAATCATCGGTATGAGCGTGAGCCGGTGTATCCTCACTGCTGAAGGTCGCTGGGATTTTACTTCTAGAGAACTAACTTATTACCTGAACCCAGAAACAGATGAAATTTTGCGAAAATGGGAAAATCCTTGGACGGGTGAAACTGTCTCAGTGATGCACGTCGCTAACAGTCCGGTACAAGGTAAGTTTAAAGGTAAGCTGCCGGTGGAAGTGGAAGGTGAAAATACTACCTTTGTATTTGATCTGTTTCCCCATTATCCCAACCCTTTGGCAGAAGATCCCAAGTTTGCGCCATATTGTCCATCTCGCATTTATCAAGCAGCTGAGTTGTTTAAAATCACCGTCAAGAGTGCAGATTTGCTGAACTCGGAACTCAATTCTGTAACGGAACTAAAATTAAGTTGGGATAGAATTGGTCAATGGTTGCCTTGGATGAAGATGGGAGAATACCCTGGTTATCTGATCTATAGTGCTACTGGTAGCAAGGTTGGCGGTTTTACGGAGTTACCCCCACTGCTACAAACTGAAATTAATAACCGTGTTCCTTTGTATAAGCAAGCGCCAACTGCTTTTCTGGATGGGGAAGATATGACTTCTTGGTTATATTTCCAAAAGAATTTTCCGGCTTATGAAGCTGGGGAAGTTTTTCCTTTACCAGCACCGGAGGAAGGTTAGTTAGAAGGCAGGAGGCAGGAGGCAGGAGGAAATATTATTGTTTAATCAGCTTTTTAACCTCTTGTGATGATGCCGTTGTGTACTGCTTTTTTGGCTAAAATGCGCGAGGGGGTGGGTGTAAATTTTCAGGTGATGGAAAAAATGCTTGAATCTCTCTCTACAGAATGGTTTGCAGGTATTTTTGTGGTTGACACCCTCGCGCACCTTACACCGTCTAGGTTTCAGCGTTTTTCGCTCTTGACACGATTCCTGAAATGGACTATGATGATATCGCTCGCGCAATCGAACCTTGAAAACTACATATATATAGGCTTTCAGACTCCCGCAGTTGCAACATTAAATAATCCCTATTAGGGATTGAAACCATTAAAAACCTCTGGTAAGCAATTTAAATGCAGATATCAGGTTGCAACATTAAATAATCCCTATTAGGGATTGAAACTCAATAACTATGAGCAAATAAAAATTGCTCATAGTTGCAACATTAAATAATCCCTATTAGGGATTGAAACCTTTCTTCTGGAGAATAATTGATGATTGTTTACCAGTTGCAACATTAAATAATCCCTATTAGGGATTGAAACAGGAGTCGAGCCGGTGGCGATCGCCCAAGTTGCAAGTTGCAACATTAAATAATCCCTATTAGGGATTGAAACGTCTTTATATCAAATATATTGATGTAAAAAAGCACGGTTGCAACATTAAATAATCCCTATTAGGGATTGAAACAATAAATTCTCATGCCTCAGCCCCTCAAAAATTTTGTTGCAACATTAAATAATCCCTATTAGGGATTGAAACCGCTCGATTTTGGATGGTAGAGAAGCGGATAAAGTTGCAACATTAAATAATCCCTATTAGGGATTGAAACAGAGAAAAACGTCAATCCCTAATGGAGCGCGTCAAACGTGGCAGTTGCAACATTAAATAATCCCTATTAGAACCCAACATTTACAAGGGTTTGTTGGGTTTCACTTTGTTCAACCCAACCTACAAAAATCCTTAACCGAACAGTATTGGGACAGGACTTACGCAAAATTTCTCTGAAACCCTCTTTCCTTCGTATCCTTGGTTCCTATGCCTTCGGCACGCTTCGCGAACGTAGTTCATTCTTTCGCAAGTTCTAACAAATTAAATGCACAACAGCTTAATATTGGGCGAAATTTTACAATACAAAAGAGCGATCGCTAAAATTCCCCTAAGAGGTTGTTTGAAAAGTATTAGATGAAACCAATAATCTTCAGCAACTTAACCCCCCTTCCCCCCTTCCCTACGAGGGAATGAGGGTTTCAAAGCCTCTCCCCGCGTCGGGGAGAGGTTTGGAGAGGGGTTTATTTATACATTCAAAACTTTTAAAACATCCCCTAATAAAAATAGTTAACCTTTAGAATTTCCGCATCCCATGATTAACAGGATCAAAACCCCTAGAAAAACGCGTACTGTCATCATAACAAGCACCCGTCAAATTCGCACCATATAACTTAGTATAGTGAAGCCTAGCACCCCGAAGATTAGCTTCAGAAAGATTAACACCGCACAAATTAGCCCTAGTCAAATTAGCATTCGCTAAATTAGCCCTACTCAAACTTGCACCCCAAAGTTTAGCCTTAGCAAGATTCGCATTACTTAAATCTGCTCCCCACAAATTGATTCCAGGTAAATAAGCATCAATCAAATTGATTCCACTTAACTGAGCAGATAGAAAATATCTCTCTCCAGCGGCATAGCGCCGTTTAATATCCTCAGCATCCATCTGTGATTCACCAGCTTTGGCAGTAAAACAGCGATTTCTATTTCTACTTCTGATTTAACCACAAAAACAGCCTCTCCGCTATCTACTTCCTGCCTCAGCCCTGTATTTTCCCGTCTTTTCCAGTACCATTAAAAACAAACAAATTGATACCAGAAAAATAACGCTTATTTCTTTATACACGAAAAAGCGCCTGAGTCCTTTTCGCTTACTCAGACGCTCCCCCGTATAACTTTATACCATCTCACTGTGTAATGCAACATTTTAAATCCTGCACACTGCTATTAGGGGAAGCACTGCTAGGATAACCTGTAACAAACATGAATGAAGTGGTATCACTCCTTGCATTAAATAAGAATATCTCTTTTGACACCAAATAGCTAGTGTAGAGAGTGACAGTTTATTAACTGACACGAGTTAAAAACGACGCAACCGGGTTAGTAACTTACAAGACAAAGACAAACAGTAAACATTTTCTGAAAAAAGTATAAAAAATCTCAGGCTTTTGGCCAATAAATCCAATACAACCTCATCAAACCCATGAGCCACGAAATCAAAATTGTAGCCTGATTTACTGAATTTTATCGGTGAAGAATCCCCCTAGCATCCACAGATAATGGCTTAGAGAATTGGCTCTAGCCGATTTAGCAGCCAGAAAACCCAACCTCCAGAAAAGCTGAATGTATTTTTTCTCCCCCCCAACCCTGAAAATTGCGGTTTTGGAGTGCTTGTATCTATTTGCAAAACATAGTGATTAAGTAAGAAGTTATCCTCGCTACCAACCACAACTAGAAAAAAGCTACCTTTGTTTTTGAGAACTAATCAGCCCAAAGCCCACCCCTCTGGAGTTTTGACACAAAATATCGCCTGCTTGCATCTCTACAGTTGCAGTTTTGTAAAACTTCGCCCAATCTATAGACAAATATTACCTAAAATATCCTCAGTGCCATTTTGACCGAAAAAAATTGTAGCTCCGACCCACTTTGCCGACAACTATTGTGGCTGCCATATAGCATAGCAAGCCTAACTGATCAGAGCTTAGTAGTCTTACGGACGGTTCTGGGATGCAACACCGTAGGACTAACTAAATTACGGAGAGTGAATAATTGGTTATTTGTCACGAAGCCTAAATAAACAGTAGTTGTCCATAATAGATCATTCGATATCTGGAGGTAAAAAATAGAGCCGAGAATCCCCTTCCATGGAACATCTCTACAAAAATTCTAGAAGATACAAATTTAAATTCGGTCGATGTCTATTAAAAGTAATTACCCACAGGATCTAAACTTTTACCCCAAATTTTCCTTAATTTTATGAACAAAATTCTGATTATTGAAGATGATGCTCAAATACGAGACAACATTCAACAAATTCTCGACCTAGAGGGGTTCAGTACGATCACAGCTGAAGATGGATGGCACGGTTTACAGATGGCTGAACAACATCAGCCAGATATGATTATCTGCGATCTGATGATGCCTCATTTAGATGGCTATGGACTGATTAAAGCATTGCGTCAAAAGCCAGGAACTGCCGCTATTCCGTTCATTTTTATCACCGCTAAATCAGAAAGAGCGGATCTGCGTCGAGCGATGGAACTTGGTGCGGATGACTATTTAACCAAGCCGTTTCAAGTAGATGAATTTCTCCAGGTGATTACGACTCGGCTGGAAAAACACCAAATAGTTAGCCAGTATTATCGAGGTCAGATTGAGCAGATGGAATCTCAGCTTAATTATCTGGCTCGTCATGATAGCTTAACTGGCTTACCTAATCAACTATTTGTAGAAGAGCATTTCAATCAAATCCGCCTTCAAGCGTACAGTCAAGGTCAACTACTCCCCTTGTTACTGATTGATATAGATATCCTCAACCGCAATAAATTCTTATTTGAACCAACCTTGAGGTGTTTATTACTCAAAGCTATAGCTGAACGATTAAGTGAGTTGAATTCTCCACATCAAATTATTGACTTAATCGCTTACTTAAAAACCGACCAAATTGTACTCTTGTTAAAGCCAAATCAAGACAGTCAAGTTGCTGCTGATATTGCTCAACAAATTTTAGATCATCTATCACAACCTTTATTAGTCAATCATCAGCAAATCTCTGTTAAAACTAAAATTGGGATTGTTTGTTATCCTGATGACGGGCTGCAACTCAATGAACTACTGACTCATGCAGAATTAGCCCTGGAACATTTTAAACATGAAGATACTACTTCTTATCATTTCTACAATCAAGAACTTTTCAATATTCTCTGTAGAAAAATTATTTTGGAAACTGATTTATGGCACGCCCTAGAACGAAATGAGTTTGAACTTTACTATCAGCCTCAATGTAATGTCAAAACTGGAAAATTTGTCGGTGTGGAAGCTTTAATCCGCTGGCGACATCCAGAATATGGACTTGTTTCTCCAGGCGAATTTATTCCTATTTCTGAAGAATCAGGTTTTATTATTCCTTTAGGGAAATGGATTTTGAAAACTGCTTGCTCCCAATTAGAAGATTTGCGATCGCAAGGATTAGTAAATTTGGATTTAGCGGTTAATATATCAGCAAATCAGTTTAAACAACAAAATTTTATTCAAGACAAAACTTTTGTGCGTTCAACCATTGAAAAGGTAGCTTTTAGAATTTCTCAAGACGCAGGGAGAGCATCTGATTTAACTATAGAAATATCAGATGCCATGATCAATATTTCTCAATTAAAGCTGAGTAAAATTGCTGAAGAAATAATTGACAATGCTTTTAAATTTTCTCAACCAAATACACCTGTAAAAATTATAGGTTGTAGCAGTTTTCATGGGTTTAATTTGTATGTAATTGACAGCGGTCGAGGCATGAATAAAGAGCAAATTGCTAGTGTCGGGGGTTATGTACAGTTTGAACGCAAAATGTATGAACAGCAAGGTTCCGGTTTAGGATTATCAATTGCTAAGAGATTGGTGGAAATCCACGGAGGAGAACTTTCAATTGAGAGCTTACCTGGTAAACAAACCATTATCCGCATGGTTCTGCCTCAGTAATAACGTCAGTTGCAAGTTCGTCGGTTATGAATGAAAAAACAAAATCCTCATTGTTATAGCTGTAGCCAGGATAATGAGGACATGATGAGTCCTTGAAACCAAAGAATAACAAGGGTTTTACTCTTGCCTCTTGCATGAGTGCCTCTTGCCTTCTGCTATAAATTGTAAGTGGGTTAATGGGGGAATACAGAAGCTTATTTACAAACAATAATTGACTTGAGAAATTTTGGCTAAATTACTGCTGCTGCTAACATTTTGATTGTGCCATTATCAGCGTCTATTTCTACCTCTAAACCTACAGGCACTGTAAATTTATCTTTGATATGACCAATCATAGAACCATACCAAGCGGGAATATCTAAAGGCTTGATATGTTGTTTTAGTATTTGCATTAAAGTAAAGGATTGTTCATCTGAAGCTTGACAATTTGTGCATTGTCCAAAAATAAAACCTGCAATTTGATTGAGAATACCAGCATTTTTTAACTGCGTCAGCATTCTGTCTATGCGATAAGGATCTTCACCTATATCTTCCACAAATAAAATACTGTTATACCATGATGGCAAATAAGGAGAACCTACCATAGCAGCTACAACTGATAAATTACCTCCAATTAGTTTACCCCTAGCTTTACCCGGTGTAATTATTTCTATTTTGCCCTCTTTGGTGGAGTTATTTTCCATTGTTAATTTTTCCCCGTTAAATAAGATCCTTTTAAAGTAATCAACGGTAAATTGATTCCAAGTAGAAGTAGCAACTGCGCCATGAAAGGTAATTAATTGACTCCGAGCGTTAATTGCTAATAATAAGGAAGTAATATCGCTATAGCCGATGATAATTTTCGGATGGGAACGGATCAGCGGATAATTAAGTAAAGGTAAAATCCGATTACAACCCCAACCGCCACGCATCGCCATAATTACTTTTACCGATTTATCGGTAAACATGGTATGAATATCTTGGGCGCGGTTTATATCTGTTCCTGCTAAATATCCATCACGATCTAAAATATGTGCGCCTGTTATTACCTTCAGCCCTAAGTTGGTAAAAGTTTGTTTTGCATCTTCTATATCTTTGGGTTCAATAATACCAGCAGGAGAAACCAAGCCTATCGTATCCCCTATTTTTAGACGTGGTGGTTTGATGGTGGTTTGTGGTGAAAGTTGACTTTGGGCGATAACTGGGGAAATTTGGGCTGCTAAGGTCGTTATTCCTAAAGTGGTGAGAAATTGACGGCGTTTGATGGTCATCGGGAATGTAGGCTGAACAAGGACTATAACAAAGTTTCAACTATAAGTGACACAACCCTACGGGAAATATGAATTAAATTTAAAGTTTTCTTAAGAAATTACCAAAAAAATTGACCCTAAAAATGGTAGATAAAACCAAGTGTAATCCAGTAATTGAGCGAAATTTGCACAAATATTGTATTGCTATTGGCTCACTCTGAGCAGAAAAAAAAGAAGCTCAAATTCTTAAATTCCCTATAGCTGATATACTATCTTATGATAGGTAGCTAAAGTATTATACTTGGCAATATCATAAGATGGTGTTTATCTGACCACGCATTTAAACGTGTATAAGCTATGGAAACTACTGCAAATTCAATTCCAGCATTTGAACAATTATTTAGACAAAAACTCAAACTAAATAATTGCAAACTCAAAAAGAAAAGACAAGAGAATAATTATGAAATTACTACTCCATCTAAAGACGTTTTTTTGATGTATTGGTGCGAATTTCCAGAAATTAACTTGATCTATCAACATATAGGGGTACGCACACCACAGACTGGAGTTTATGAAAAGGCTATCCGCTCCCATATTAATTTTTGTGTCAGTAGTATTAAGGATAAACCGCTCTCTTAATTAAGATTCTTGGTAAAACCTTTACTATTCAAATAACAGACAGAATCATACAGCACAATTGAGGAGTAGAGACGTTCTGGTGGAACGTCTCTACAGGGTTAAAACCTGCTTGATACTTAATTTTTGATTTAAATTTTTTCAGGACTTACGCAAACAGAACCAAAGTAGCGGTAATTCATGAATTACCACTACGCCAGAATAAGGTTTTTAGTCAAATCTTGCGTAAGTCCTATTTTTACTTCATTTACCTGCAATACGCTGTAATTATACTCTTGTCAGTGTTTGTGTAAAATAACTGACTGGAAAACTAGCCGCAAGCCCCTGGCTTTAGACGTGGAAAGGTTCAACTATGGCACTAAAACGCTTTATTATCGAAATGGGCATGGGTGTAGACCAGCACGGACAGGAACCGACGGTAGCAGCAGCAAGGGCGGTGAGAAATGCGATCGCTCACAATGCCTTACTCGGTATTATGGAAGTAGTCGGTTTAAAAGACCCCAATGACATGATTGTAGAAGTCAAGGTAGCCGTACCTTACCCCGAACAAGTACGGGAAGCAGAGGTATTAGCTGTCCTTCCCTTCGGTCGCAAATCTCTAACAGTAGAAGCTGGGGGAATGGTAATTGATGGGTTAGCGATCGCTTCCCTCAACGATAAAAATGACCAAATGTTGATAGCAGTTGCAGCAGTGACAGTTTTAGTTGAAACAGCAGAACCGAGAAACTAAGTAAGTCGGCGGGAAAAAACCGAAGTATGTAACAAAAAGTAAATTCACCAAAACCCTCTTCCCCGTTCCCCGTTAAGAGTTCCCTGTTCCCTTGTCATAACGACAATTTTTAACGCCCACTTACTTAATCAACCATGTTTTGATTTTCAGTTTGTACCTCATTCACTTGCAATCTGCTGTAAGCTTTTCAACTTTCCATGTGTATTTTCTGCGCTAAACTAAATTTATTGGGATTTATATGAGACATCTGGTGAAAAAGTAAAGACGTTTCATGGAACGTCTCTACCAGGGTTTCAGGTAAGGCATATTTACACATACAGCAGGAGTCAGGAGTCAGGAGTAAAACTGGCTTTGTGTATAGGTTTCAATTTAGATTCTCTACCTCATTGATCTGCAATCTGCTGTATTTATTTCTCACCAGATGTTTATCGAGATTTAATGGGATCATCTCTGGCAGTAAGTTCAATAAACCAACTACTTCCATCACTACAGAGCAATGTCTCAAGAGCCTAAAAAATCACTCCAAATTCAGGAAATTATCGGACTAAAACCGCAACACTTTGCCGATTTAATCAGAACTGCACAATTAGTTTTTGACCCCTGTGCGGGACTGTCTGGCAGAAATCTAAAAGTTGATTGGGAAGACTTTGGGATTCCGCGCGATGTAGCGGATAATCTCAGAGAAATTGGCCAAGAATATCAGTATGCTTCTCCTTACATTCCCCCTGAAGTAGTTTGGGGTAAGTTAACCACTGAATCACGGATTTGGTTCATTGAAAATAAAGATAGTTTGTGGCGGTTTGAAGAAATTTTCCCTGCACTTGACGAAGACTAGAAAGCTTGATCATTCTCAGCAATATAGGGTAAAGGGTAAAGGTTTTTTCGTTTCACCTTACCCCTTCCCCTGGAATCGAAACCCGCCAGATTGAATACAGTGCTACTTCCTGACAAAATCAATCCCCCAGTAATTTATAATTTCGGAGTAACTTTGTATTTTCAGCAGTCAGTAATTCCTGCAAACTATCTACCTCATTCAATATATCGAGTTCCTGCGTGTATGCTTCTTTTAAAATTGACAGATATTTCTCCCGATTTTTTTCATCCTTAGCCTGTTTGAGCATATAAATTGCCATATTAATACTAGAAAGGGGATTGCGTAAGTCCTGGGAGAATTTCTCTAACAAGTTTCCTCGAATTTGTGCAAGTTGCTGGGAGTTTTGCAATTCAGTTCGATTCTTTTTTATTTCCTGTTGGAGTATTTCTGTATTCTGAGATTCTTTCAGATATGCTTGATTTGAAATTGAATGTCTCTCCAAACGTGCTTTGACTGCTTGTAAAATTTCAAACGGCTCAAACGGTTTGGTAATGTAATCATCAGCCCCCAACCCCATACCTTGACGGAAATCATTGCGATCTGCTTTAGCGGTGAGGAAAATTAGGGGAATATCAGCAGTCTTAGGTTCTTGTCGTAGTTCTGTTAACACTTCATAGCCATTTAACCCTGGCATCATAATGTCACAGAGAATCAAATCCGGGTTTTTTCTTTTAGCTAATTGCAAGCCGATAATGCCGTCTTCAGCAACAATAACAGAGAAATCTGCTAGTTCTAAAATTTCTTGGAGATTAGACAGAATTTGAGTTTCGTCTTCAATCACTAGAATTAAGCTCATAATTGAGAGGCAACCTATATAGAGACTTATCTATCAGTATTGTTGACTAATTCCGGCAAATAAATCACAGATTGTAAGGGAATTGTCACAATATTTACAATAACAGTTGTTCCCATTCCCATTTCGCTATTCACAGCGATTGATCCGTCGTGCAATTGCTGGAGTAGCACAAGTTAGTTTCCAAGGACAAGGTATTGTTAAGTTTTTGAGAGTTTATAGACAAATGTTCCCAAATATAGACTTCTGCACTAAAATAATTGTGGAAGTCGGTAAAAACTATGAAGTTATCAGATTACGCTAAATCAATAGGTGTTAGCTATAAAACAGCTTGGCGAATGTGGCAACGTGGTGAGCTTAATGCAACTCAATTGCCGACTGGGACTGTCATAGTTAAATTTAATGTTCCTACTAATAAGGGTGTTGTAATTTATGCCAGGGTTAGCAGTAGTGAAAATAAATCTAATTTAGAAAGTCAAGCTCAAAGGCTTGAAGACTATTGCACCGCAAAAGGTTATCAAATTGTTAGAGTAGTTAAGGAAGTTGGTAGCGGTGTAAATGATAACCGACGTAAGTTAATAGATTTACTCAATCAAGATGACTATTCGTTAATTGTTTGTGAGCATAAAGACAGGTTATCTAGGGTTGGGTTTAACTATCTAAAAGTGCTTCTTAATCAGTTAGGTAGAGATATTGAAGTAGTTAATTTAGCGACAGAAAGGACAGATGATCTGATGCACGATTTTGTCTCCATAATCACTTCTTTCTGTGCAAGGCTTTATTCAATTAGACGACGTACTCGTAAAACTGAATGCCTGATTAAATGCTTGCAGGAAGACGAATGCAGATAGTTGACAAACACATAACAGCAGGAGTCACTCGATTTTGGATTGACGATTTTTCCATCCTGAACAACCCAGACCTATACCAATTTTTTTTAATCTAAAATCTAATATCTAAAATTCCCGGTCAGGAGTCAGGAGTAAAATCCTTTTTTAGTGGGAGTTTCATTATCAATTGATGTCCTAACCACCCTGTCCATGGCTATAGAATATGCCATACAGGGACAAATGAAGGGTTAGTAACTGAATGCAGCAAGAGCTAGATCGCCTACTTCAAAGTAATGAAAGCTACCGCCCCTTTGTAGATAAAATAACTCTGGTGCTGCGAGGGTATAAAATTAGTTTAGCGATCGCCTGAGTGCAGACCAAAAACAGAGACACCTAGAGACTATCCAAGAAACTATCAATCACATGACTCAACTTCTTGATGACGTACTAATGATTAACCGCACCGAATCTGAAAATATGGAATTTAAACCAGAAGCCGCAGATATTATTGGCTTCTGTCGCCATCTCCCAGAGGAAATAGCAACTATAGTCAAAATTCCTTTTCAAATATAGCAGGAATCAGAAGTCAGGAGTTAAAATCTTGTGCTATATGGCTTCTTCCGTAAATAGGTGATAATTAAAAATAATCAATCACCAATCACTAATGACCAATTACTAATTACCAATCGCAAGGACGAGACTGTGGAGAATTTACCTAAAAATAGCACCATTTTAGTAGTTGATGACAATCCGGTTAATTTAAAAGTTCTTGGTCATACATTGAACGCCGCAGGTTACACAGTCCAAATGGAACTAAATGGGCTAAATGTCATCCAAAAAGTTTATGACAGTAGTCCCAATTTAATCCTGCTAGATATTATGTTGCCTGATATTAGCGGATTTGAAATTTGTGAGCAGCTTCAAGCCGATCCTCTTACCCAAGGTATCCCTATAATTTTTATGACGGCTCTGACTGATACTATGGATAAGGTGAAAGGTTTTAGTTTAGGTGCTGTAGACTATATAACTAAACCATTTCAAAAAGAGGAACTACTAGCTCGTGTACGTACTCATTTACATTTACAGAAGTTAATTACATCTTTAGAACTGCAAAACCAGGAACTCAGACAACTTACACAACGGAATGAGGACTTAGAAAATAGAGTTGCGGAACGGACAGCAGAATTAAAAGAAGCACTAGAAAAGGAAAAGGAATTAAGCCAATTAAAATCGCGGTTTATTACCATGGCATCCCACGAGTTTCGTACACCTTTAGCCATTATTTCCTCATCATCGGGTATTTTACAAAAGTTTAGCGATCGCCTCAGTGAAGAAAGAAAACAGGAACATCTACAAACAATCCAAAGCACCATCAAGCATATAACTCAAATCCTTGATGATGTATTGATGATTAACCGCGCCGAAGCCGAGAAGATAGAATTACACTTAGAAGCATTAGATATCATCCCGTTCTGTCGTCATCTCAAAGAGGAAATAGAAACTAGTATTAGCGAACATAAAATTAATTTCTCTTTAGAATTAGGCGAGGAAATTTCTAACAATTCTCTGATTGTTCAGTTCGATCAAAAACTGTTACGGCAAATTCTCACCAATATCCTTACTAATGCTATTAAGTATTCTCCTGATCACAATGTAATTAATTTTAGTTTGACTCAAGAAAATAATCAAATTATATTTAAAATTAGCGATCGCGGCCTTGGTATTCCTGAAGCAGATCAAGCTAATCTATTTGCACCTTTTCATCGAGCATCTAACGTCGGTACGATTTCTGGAACTGGGTTAGGGTTGGCCATAGTCAAAAAATGTCTAGATTTGCACAAAGGGGAAATTAGCGTAGATAGTCGAGTGGGAGAGGGAACAACATTTACAGTTAGGATTCCTTTTTTAAGAAGATAAAAATCTGACCCTACTGCGGCAGCACAATCTTAATAATGGTTTGTTTTTCAGGTACGCTCTCAATGCTAAACTCTCCTCCGTGCAGTTCCACTAACCTCTTAGCAATTGATAATCCCAGACCAGAACCTTGTTGTTCATACATTTTCCGTTCAAATTGGACATAAGCCCCAACCTTAGTAATTTGCTCATTGGTTAGTCCCCGACCGTGATCAATCACATACAAGTTAAAGGTATTTTTACTGCTATGCCCTATGATTTTTACAGGTGTATTGGGCTGGGAAAATTTAAAAGCATTATCAATTATTTCTTCAGCTATTTTACTGAGCTTGGTTGAAGAAATTTTGACTATGGCATCTGATATTTCTATACTTAAATCAGCCGACCTATTTGCATTTTGAGCAATTTTTACAGCTAGATTTTCCACCACTGACTGCACGAAAGTTTTCGCCCCGTTATTCCTCAGAGCCACAATTCTTTCTGGGTTAGATACTAATAACTCCAGGTCTGCATACATGAGGAAATTAACAGTCAGTCTATGCAGCCTTAGAGCCGCTTGATGAATTGATTCTACCATTTCTAAATTTTCACGGGAAAGGTTTTCCTCCTCAAGAATCAATAAATTTGATAGTCCTAGAATATGATTGAGAGGAGTATTGATTTCATGGGGGAGTGAATGACTGATAGAACTGCTTAAATCATTTAATTTTTGTTGAGTTTGTTCGTCAGCTATTGCTTGTTTATCCAATCGAGTAGTGATGGCTTGTAGTAATTCATCAGGACGAAAAGGCTTGGTTAGGTAATCATCTGCACCCAGTTCCATCCCTCTACGTAAATCTGACCATTCCGATTTAGCAGTTAAGAAAATTAAAGGAATTGTGGCAGTAGAACTATCCTGACGGAGTTGAGTTAATACACTATAGCCATCTAACTCAGGCATCATCAAATCACAAAGAATCAAATCAGGATGCTTATCTTTAGCCAATTGCAAACCCTTTAACCCATTTTCTGCAACTATCGCCTCAAAGTCTGATAATTCCAATATTTCTCGGATATTGTTTCTGATTTGAGCTTCATCTTCAATAATGAGAATTGTATTCATATAGATTTGGGTGAAATTTCAGATGGCTTTTTTAGTTAATCTTGATACCCTATTATCACCAATTCCCAGTTCTTTGCGCTTCGTGATAAATGAGGAATAGTTACTTAATATAATTTAGCTGATCATACTGTCTAGTGAGTAGAGCCTTACCGTAGATATACTGAACTAGCTCCGTAGGTTGAAGAGATTGAAGTTAAGAGGGAACAGGGAACGGGCAACAGGGAACAGGGGAATCCCCATAATTAAAATTAGGGGCTTTAAACCCTACATTCGGGGCTAATTCTTTTTCCTGTTAAGAGGGTGTTTGAAAAGTATTAGATGAAACCAATAATCTTCAGCAACCTAACCCCCATTCCCTCGTAGGGAAGGGGGGTTTCAAAGTCTCTCCCCGCGTCGGGGAGAGTTTTGGAGAGGGGTTTATTTATACATTCAAAACTTTTAAAACATCCTCTAAGAGTTCCCGCCCCGAAGGGGCTTGGTAAAGTCTTGGAAATTTAATTCTTGTACAGTTACGTTACGTGATGATTTTAATGATCTTAACCCGGAATGGGGCTAAAGATAATGGAATTAATGACTAATATAATATCTGACAGAAAATGCTTATGAGAATTTCGGCTTTGAGGTTTTTGCTAACTTCTCTGTGGTTAATAGTTGGCTTTGTAGCTGCGAATTTGAACAATAGGAGTACGGTTTTAGCGGAAGCGCCCCCGGAAGTTTCTCAATTAATTAATGGTAAACAAATTACTGTCAATAAATCTGAGTTTGGGGTGAGGATAGTTGATTCTCAGGGTAAAGCTAATTTTTTTCCCACAACTAAAGTGCCACTGAAAAAAGGTGATGCTTATGGTTGGCGAATTAAACTGCAAAATTACCGGGGTAAAGTCAAATGGAGGGAAGTGCTGCGTTTACCAAAAACCCCAGAAACTTGGGCTACACAGGAGAAAGATGAGAATTTTTCTTTATCTGCTGATGGAACTACAGCCATCACAAAACGCACCCAAACAGTTACAAATGGTGTGATTGAGAATTTTTGGAAAATAGCTCCTGGTGATCCTCTTGGTAAACATAGAATAGAGGTCTATATTGATGACCGTCTAATTGCAATTTTTGAATTTGAAACCGTGGAATTTTAGGCACAGGAAGCAGAAACTAGGAAGTGAACTACCTACACCAACCTGACGGTACAGTGTAGGCTTCCCAATTCATTTTCATGAGTTGCTGTTTAAGGTAAAAAGCTGGTAATTTTAGGTTATTAAAGAAGTCTGAATCGTGAAAATATTCAAACTTCTTCAATTATCAGGCTTTTATTCTTCCTCTAATTCAATTTCTTCTTCTTCTTCTTCTCCATTTACTTTAGTAACAGAGTTAGCAGAAACCACAGCCCCTTTATCTAGCTTTTCACGTACCTGCTCTTCAATTTTGGCAGCAAATTCTGGTTTTTCTTCTAGATATTTGATAGCGTTGTCTCGACCTTGGGAAATGTTGTCACCGTTATAACTGTACCAAGCACCTTTACGCAGGAGGACACCTGTTTCTTCTGCTAAGTCAACTAGACAACCCAGGGTGGAAACTCCCTTACCAAAGATAATGTCAAATTCCGCAATTCTAAAAGGTGGTGCTACTTTATTTTTTGCTACCTTCACCTTCACGCGATTACCAAATTCATCAGTGCCTTTTTTCAAGGTTTGAATCCGACGAATATCTAGACGCACGGAAGCGTAAAATTTCAACGCATTACCGCCAGTTGTGGTTTCTGGACTACCGTAGGTGACACCGATTTTTTGCCGCAATTGGTTAATAAAAATTACTGTGCAACCTGATTTACCAATATTACCTGTAATTTTACGTAATGCTTGGCTCATTAATCTGGCTTGTAAACCAACGTGGATATCACCCATATCGCCTTCTATTTCGGCGCGGGGTACTAGTGCTGCTACGGAGTCAATGACGACAATATCAACTGCGGCAGAACGCACAAGTTGATCAACAATTTCTAAACCTGCTTCACCTGTGTCAGGTTGGGAAACGAGCAAATTTTCAATATCTACACCTAGTGCGGCGGCGTAGGTGGGGTCTAGGGCGTGTTCAGCATCAACAAAGGCAGCAATACCGCCTCCTTTCTGCACTTCTGCGATCGCGTGAAGTGCTACTGTAGTTTTACCAGAACTTTCCGGTCCATAAATCTCAATTACCCTTCCCTTGGGTAGACCACCACCCAAGGCTAAATCCAAAGTCAGCGCCCCAGTGGAAATCGTCTCTACACGCATCCGGGTTGCGTCACCCAAACGCATGATTGCTCCTTTACCAAAGCTGCGCTCAATCTGGTTGAGTACCATATTCAGTGCTTTTTGCTTGCCAGAAGTATCTGCTGTGTTGGTTGCCATTAGAGCCTCTAAATATAGGATTTAAGGAAGTTTGCGTTGGGAGCTTGATTAGAACAGATATACTATTTTAACCGGAAAATGTGCGATTGGTACTTTTGGGAAAAAAGTTTTGGAGTAGGTGACAGGTGACAGGTGACAGGTGACAGGAGTCAGGAGAAATGAAAATTGTAACTTTTGCCTCTTCCTATTCCCTGTTCCCTGTTCCCTGTTCCCTGTTCCCTGTTCCCTGTGATTTAATACTGAGGAACAGAAGGATCTACTTCTTGACTCCAAGCATTAATCCCACCTTTGACATTTGTTCCCACAATACCCGCTTCCTTGAGGATAGCAAGAGCTTTGGCAGAACGTCCGCCCATCTTACAATGAGCAATCAAGCGGTGTCCGTTGAGTAATTCCTTCACCTGAGCAACACCGTCACCATTTTCAATATCTGGTAAAGGTACTAATACAGAACCGGGAATTTTGGCAATTTCATACTCATGGGGGTTGCGTACATCCAGCAGTACAAAATCTTTGGCATCACTATCCAGTAATGCTTTCAATTCCTTAACTGTCATTTCTTGAACTTCCATCTGCTGTTTCGCTTCTTCTGCTTTTGCTTGGGGAATACCACAGAATTCTTCGTAGTCAATCAGTTTTTCGATGACTGGACGGATGGGGTTAGGACGCAGTTTCAACTCCCGGAATTTCATATCCAAAGCGTTGTAAAGCATCAATCTACCACTGAGGGTATTACCTTGGCCAATAATAATTTTGACTGTTTCCGTCGCTTGGATAACGCCAATAATTCCCGGTAAAATACCCAGTACACCACCTTCTGCACAAGAAGGAACCATTCCTGGTGGTGGTGGTTCGGGATACAAGTCACGATAGTTAGGACCACCTTCGTAGTTAAATACGGTTGCTTGTCCTTCAAAACGGAAGATAGAACCGTAAACGTTGGGTTTGTCTAACAATACGCAAGCGTCGTTAACTAAATACCGAGTGGGGAAGTTATCAGTTCCATCCACAACGATATCGTAAGGACGAATGATATCTAAGGCGTTTTCGGAACTTATCCGAGTTTCGTATAAATCAACCTGACAATGGGGGTTAATTTCGTGAATACGGTTTTTTGCGGATTCTATCTTGGGTTTACCTACCCAGGATGTCCCATGAATAACCTGACGTTGTAAATTTGAGGTATCAACAACATCAAAATCAACAATACCGATGCGGCCAATACCTGCTGCTGCTAAATATAACAGCAATGGTGAACCCAGTCCACCTGTACCGATACACAATACACTGGCAGCTTTGAGGCGTTTTTGCCCCTCTAGTCCCACTTCTGGCAAAATCAAGTGGCGGGAGTAGCGTTCATAGTCGTCTTTGGTCAACTGGATTTCATCCAGATTGGGATTTAGCATAGTAGTAAGATGCAGAATCTCAGAGTATTAATGTTAACTTAAAGTTGCTAAATTTATACGTTCAATGGTTTCCGATTGAAATTGGTGGTTGTCGTCAAGACTCCAGCTTTGCAGTTCACAAGCTTTACCATTTTGCACGGATACTATCACATAAGAGTATTCTGGCCAAGCATATAGGCGATCGCATTCTGAAGGTATAGCGGGATAATCGGGATGGGAGTGATAAATACCAATGATATTCAGATTGCGGTTTCTGGCTTCTCTCTGCGTTTGTAATAGGACTTGGGGCGCGATCGCATATCTCCGTGTGCTAATATATCCTTCCTGGTCTTCTGTAAAATTAGCTGCTTCTGTATTCCACACATTTTCTGTAGGTATGACTTCTACTACAGTTTTAGATTCACTACTTATATAGCCCAGTATTAGCCCACAGCATTCGTCTGGGTAGGTTTTTTGGGCGTGGTTTTTGATAATTTGGAGATGATTTGTATTAAATTGGAGATTCATTTAGATTTTTAACCGTAGATGAACGCAGATAGACGCAGATGAAGAGGATGATTTGATTTATAGTTATAGGGTAAGAATTCAGGTGAAGTGATAAGATCCCCGACTTCTGAGATCAATTTATCATTTATGGAAATAATAAATAAAATAAGTCGGGGATCTGGGTATCAATTGCTATAGCTGAATACTTAGGTTATAGGTTACGAACTACTCTTTTAAATCCTACTTTTACTAACAGCAAATGCACTACCCATAATCTTTTCTGTAATATCATTTAAATCCCATCTGCGTTTATCTGCATTTATCTGCGTTTAAAAATTACTCAATTTAAATTTTCTATTATTATTAGGACTTACGCAAGATTGAACTCAAAACCTGATTCTTGCGTAGGGGTAATTCATGAATTACCCCTACTTCCGTTCTGTTTTGCGTAAGTCCTGATTATATTATTATAATAATAGACCCAAATATAATCTAAAAGCTAAACTTAATTATACCATTATCTAAATGAATTTATTATAGATGTCTATATAAAAAATCTCCCATCAACTTTAAAGAAGAAAGGAGATGGGTAAGGATCAATTTAAAAATCTAACTTTACCAGTGTCAATATCGTAAAAAGCGCCAACAATTTTCAATCTACCTGCGCGGATTAATTTAGCTAAAACTGCTGAATTTCTCAACAATTTTTCAGTTTGGAATTGAATGTTGGTAATGACAGCATTTTCATCATCATTAATATCACTTGTTCTGTCTTGATTTTGATCTAAAGTCGGTTTAATGCCATCAACAACAGTAGCAATTTTTCCCGAAACTGCTTCATTTTTCATAGCTGCTGAAACTGCACCACATCTTTTATGACCCAAAACTACAATTAGTTGTGTACCCAAAGCAGCGGTAGAATATTCTAAACTGCCTATAGCTTCATCACTAGCAATATTACCGGCTACACGCACAACAAATAAATCCCCAAGTCCTTGATCAAAAACCATCTCTGGTGGTACACGAGAATCAGCACATCCTAATATTGCTGCATAAGGATACTGTGTTTTAGCAACAGATTGTAACCGTCTTTTTGATTGATTGGGATTTTGAGGATTTTGATTATAAAATCTTCTATTTCCCTCTACTAATCTTCTTTGGGCTTCATTTGCACTAACTGGGTTAGGATTAGGATTATTTTCAGGAATTGTGATTGTTTCTCGATTCGTAATTATGCCATTACAGGCAGTAATACCACCAATACTAAAGGTGGTTAAACCTGCGAATTTTAAGAAGTTACGACGACCTACAAAACCGTTAATTCTACTCATAAGTCTACCTGACAACTTCTATATAGCTGCTAGGAAGATATCAGATTTAATAATAATGTAAGAGTTCCTAATTACACGGTTTAAGGCTTATTTAATCTTTTGCTGAAAATAAGGTCAAATTATTGACAAATTGAATTTATAATCTTACCTCATTTCACTCTTGCATTCTTCTTTGCGCCTCTGCGCCTCTGCGTGAGAAAAAATATCTTTAATGTCTTTTTCCTGCACCTAAATATAATTCTCCCACCTTGGGATCATTTAATAATTGTCTACCAGGTCCAGACATCGCATCACGTCCCGATTCTAAAACGTAACCTGTATCAGCCATTTCCAAAGCTTTCCGGGCATTTTGTTCTACTAAAACAATAGCAGTACCCGCTTGATTAATTTGTTTAATTTGTTCAAATACTTGCGTTACCAAAATAGGAGATAAAGCCGCAGAAGGTTCATCTAAAAGTAGTAGACTTGGTTCTAACATCAAAGCTTTACCCATGGCTAACATTTGACGTTCTCCACCAGATAGTGTACCAGCACGTTGACGACGGCGATCGCTCAATCTCGGAAACATGGTAAATATCTTATCTTTCAAGGGTTTGAGGGTAACATTCCGCACAAACGCCCCCATTTCTAAATTTTCTTCTATTGTTAACGAAGGGAAAACGTTAGCTATTTGGGGAACATAACACATTCCTCTCTCCACAATTTGATTTGATTTTAAACCTGTAATATTTTCCCCTTTAAAAGTAATAGTACCTGTGTGGGGTGTCAAAAGTCCAAAAATTGTTTTTGCTAAAGTAGATTTACCAGCACCGTTAGGACCAATTACAGTCACTAATTCTCCTACTGCAACTCGGAAATTTATACCCTGCAAGATATCTACATCTTTAATATATCCAGCATGGACATTTTCAACTTCTAATAAATAGTTATTGGTCATTAGTTATTAGTTATTAGTTATTAGTTATTAGCAATAGGGAACAGGGAACAGGGAACAGGGAACAGGGAACTCTTAACAGGGAACAGGGAACAGGGAACAGGGAATAAGTAAAAATGATTTACTGTCACCTGTCACCTGTCACCTGTCACCTATCCACCTAATCTGCTATTTTTTGCAATTCAGGGCGTTCTTCTGGCAAAATAGCCCCTTCTACTGGGCAAACTTGTAAACAGATGCCACAGTCAATACAGGTAGCAAAGTCAATCCAGTACCAATCGGTTCCTTTGACGTTTTTGCCTGGACCGTCATGAATGCAAGCTACAGGACAAGCTGCTACGCAGTCAGCAACGCCTTCACAAACTTCTGTCACAATTGTATGTGGCATTTTCTGAATCCCCTCTCTTTATTGAATCAGCAGTTTCTAGCGTAACAATTTGTAATATTACCTGTTAACGGACTGCTTCAATTGTGGGTGTACCATCGGAGTTAATCCAAGCGATTTCGGTGATAGAGCGATCGCGTGCATAGTTCCGAATCGCCTCTGCATCCCTTCCCCCTAAATCCATTTCTACCCGCACTAAATTGGTAGAATCTCGCAATTTTTGGGCGTAAGCAAAGGCAGCAGCATCAGCATTTCTGCTTTCTGGTACTACCAACCAGTTACTTGCTGGGATAGTTTGCGGTAATTGCTGAGTAGATGCCAGAAGTTGGTATAAATCATCAATACTCAATTCAAAGCCAATGCCGGGAATATTTTCCCCTTGGGGATGATATAGCCCTAAAAGTTGGTCATAACGACCACCACGACCTAAAACCTGCGCCTGACCATCAGTATCACTGACTACTTCAAACACAATTCCTGTATAGTAGTCAATGGTTTGAATCAAACTCAGGTCAAGAATTAAGGAAAATTTACCTTCTGATTCTAATAACTCGACCAGAGATTTGAGATTATTTACCGCTTCTTGCTGATCCGCATCTAAATCTAAACTGCTGATTTTTTGCAGCACATCGGCACTATTCCCACGCAAATCTAGCATGATTCTAGCGCGTTGATGCAGTTCTTCATTCAGATCCAAAGTATCTAGAGTTACACGATCCAAATTAGCGATCGCATTTCTCACCTTACTTCTGATATTAGTAGGAAAAGCATCAAGCAAGGATTTGGTAATTCCGGCTTCACCTAAAATCAGATGCCATCCGCGCAAATCTAAAGCTTCTAAACAATTGGCTACCAACAACAGCACTTCCGTATTTGCCAGTAACCCACCCGATCCTAGCAACTCCACTCCAGCCTGATAATACTCTTGCTGACGATTATGGCGCTTTTCCCAGTTGCGGCGAAATACATTAGCATTGTAATATAAGCGTTGAGGATAGGTTGCTTCCGCCATGCGAGTAACTACAGTCCGAGCGATGGAAGCGGTTAGTTCTGGACGTAAGCCCAATTCTTCCTCTTGCCCATTTTGCAATTGAATTACCTTATGACGCTGAATCGCTTCACCAGCCATGAGCGTATCCATCCGTTCCAAAGTTGAGGTGATAATCCTGTGATATCCCCAACGGTGAAAAACTTGTTGTAACCTATCTTCAATCCAGCGTTTTTGAGCCACATCTAAGGGTAATAAATCCCTAGCTCCCGCTGCTGGTTGATACACCATTATTTTTTCTTCCCACCAAACAAACCACCAAACAAACCACCACTTCCAGACTTATCTGGTTGTGTATCTCCATTATCAGCAGATTTCTTCACCTGATTCGTAACGGATTGATTCCCTAAAACTTTATCAACTTTAGGTTTCCATTCCAATGCTAATTCGTCATTTGGATTTAATTTCAGTGCGTTGTCAAAGTGAATTTTAGCCATTTTTAGCTGACTTTGGCGTAAATATACGATTGCCATCAAGCTATGGCAGCGGCTATTTTTCGGCTCTAGCTTCAAGGCCTCCTGTAATTCTACTTTGGCCTGGGCAAATTGCTCATTGTCAATCAGAGTTTGAGCGCGACGCTGGTACTGGTCTACCACGGATTCTTCTTTTGGTCTTGCTGGTAACGGTGTTATTGTGGTAGTAGTAGGCGTTTGAATAGATTGGGATGCGGTTACTAACCGCCCTGCACGCCGCATCAAGTAAACTAAATTTAATTCGCTAATTTGGGCAATGAATTGGGATACCTGTTGCAAATCAACAAATTGAGTTTCGGAAATTTTAGCTAATTCTTGTTTATACAATAGGTCAAGATTGGGAGCGATCGCTAATTGCTTGCCCACATCAGTTGTGAGTACCACCTCCACTGATTCTTGTGCTAGACGCTTGCCTATTTGCGACAAAATCAAAATATATTCAGCACGATTACGTTCTACAGACAGTTTTTCATAAGCAGGATTAACCAACTTAGATAATAATTCAGTTGCTATATCTTTGTTAGGATCGTTGATAACAGCGGCGCTATCTGGGTGCAAGCGACGGGCAATTTTGAGATAGCGTTTGCGTACTTCCCCAGCATTAGCATCAACCGGAACACCCAAAACTGCGTGATGATCTATAAAATCATATTTGAATAATCCGCCATCTATTTTTAAAGACATATAAGATATGTTGCACCCAAGCAGCAATTTTTTATAGTTTACCCTGTCAGTAATATTGGGATAACAGTTATTAGCAATTTTCCCATGTTACCAAGCTGACAAAGGTCGAACTTGCATTAGTTCCTGACTGAGAATGTTATGAATATAACCATTAGTAGCCAGGATTTTCCCGGAATCGATTTGTAAATCACTGCCATTATAAGCTGTGACTATACCACCTGCTTCCTGCACTAGAATTATACCAGCTGCAACATCCCAAGGTGCAATCCCTCTTTCCCAATATCCATCAACACGGCCACAAGCAACATAAGCTAAGTCTAGAGAAGCGGAACCGCCACGCCTAACACCTTGGGTAAGATGGGTAAGATGACAAAATTCTGCGTAGTTGTTGTCAGAAGTTTCCCTGCGGTCATAAGCAAATCCAGATGTTAATAAGCTTTTACTTAATTCCGCAGTCTTAGAGACCTTAATAGGTCGGCGGTTGCGTGTTGCACCCAAACCAGCAGCAGCCCGGAATAGTTCGTTATGGAAAGGGTCATAAATTACACCAACTTGTGGTACACCCTGAATAAACAAACCAATGGAAACTGCAAAACAGGGATATTGATGGGCGTAGTTAGTTGTACCATCTAAAGGATCAATTGCCCAAAGGTATTCACTGGCTTGATTTCCTAGTTTTCCCGATTCTTCTGCAAGGATAGAATGTTGGGGAAAATGGCGGTTTAAGATTTCTAAAATTACCTTTTCCGAAGCTTTATCAGCTGCGGTGACTAAATCACCAGGTCGTCCTTTTTCGGTAATCGCATCTTCTACTTTACCTAAATAATCTTGCAAAATTACACCAGCAGCTAGGGCAGCTTCGGTAGCTATATCTAGAAAAATTTGTAAATTAGTCATTGGTAAGGAGGCAGGAGGCAAGAGGCAAGAGGCAGTAGGCAGTAGACAGAAGGCAGGAGGCAAGAGACAGAAGGCAGGAAGTAATATATTATTCTCCCCAGTTCCCAGTTCCCAGTCCCCAGTCACCTGTTCATCCGGCGAAATTCACCGGGAGTTAGACGCATGGGTTTTTCTGGGTTCCAGATGCCTTTGCCCATGAGTCTAGCCCAATGTTGGGCATTTTCTAAGCGATCATTATATTTGTGATTAGGCGATCGCCCTACAAATAGAGCATACCCTTGTTTGAGGACTTGTTCATTCAAAAACATCTGATCTTTCCACACATAAGCCAAAGTCCGTCCAAATTTGTCCTTGGCTTCTAGGTCAAACTCTAACTTGACAGATTTTTCACCCTCACCAATCAAGTTTTCCATCAGTTCTTTGCCATTATCTCCCCAAGGACGCTGACGCAAATCTGGAGCATCTAAACCAATTAAGCGGACTTGGGAAATTAAATTTGGTTGTTGTCCCATACCCAGCACTTCTAAGGTTTGTCCGCTGACCACCCGTGCTACTTTTACCTCAGCAGTCATGTTTATCGGCTGATTTTCGGCTTGACAACTGACCAACAACAACAAACAGGATAAGATTGTCATTTTTTGCGCCAAGATGCCCAAATGGGGTACTAAAGCGGCTATTTTACCCTGTAAGTATCTGCACCCTGGTACAATTTTCATTTTTGTCCTCTAATCTTCATCTAAGGGTAAACCCGCTTTGACTTTGCCCTTACCAAAAAAGCGCCCAAACTGAAGTTCATAAACTTCATCTTCGTCTTGTGTTTCTACTTCTAAGTCAGAACGGGCATAACTCACACACAACAAAGCGTAACCTTGACGGCGTAACTCTGGCGATAGTCCAATGGCTTCCGGTTGGTAAATTTCTCCTGACAGCACCCTGACAGCGCAAGCTGTGCAAGCCCCATTTCGGCAAGAAAACGGTAGTTCTATGCCATTATGTTCCGCTGTGTGCAGGATATAGCGGTCTTCTGGAACTTCCAGGCTGTATGATACGCCTGTTTGGCGGTTGTGAACTTTGATTGTGTGGGTCTGAACCATCTTGATTTTTGCTTGGGAATTTGGGATTTTTATTCATTGTAAAAATATCTTGTGAAATATTTGCATTTTTTGCAGTTTCGTTTTATTATTGAAATTCATGGCACCTGGAGAGGTGGCCGAGTGGTTGAAGGCGCAGACCTGGAAAGTCTGTTATGCAGAAATGTATACGAGGGTTCGAATCCCTCCCTCTCCGTTTCTGAAGCAAGTTTTGATATTTAAGTTGACCCAGATTGGTAAAAGCCGTCTGGGTTAATTTTTTATTAGGTAAAAGTTAGGACGGAATTAAACGCTAAAAGTGGCAAAAATTACCTGATTAACGTAATTTATCGGGCTGATATTAGTATAATTATGAGAAAATTAGAAATAACAGCCCAGTGATATGTCGGACACATCCAATTTTAAAATTACTATTGCTTTTACCGATTCAGAATTAGACGACGAAGAAAAAAATAAAGAAGTGCAGAAGCTACTGACTCAAATGCAGAAGCTAGATGATGTGATAGAAGACGTTAACCGAGTTATTGACTCCAACCCACCAAAACTAAACAAAGCTGGAGGAGGTTTTTTACCCGGACTGCTAACAGCGCAAGTGAACCCAGCCAACTTTTTGAAATTGTTTGGATTTTTGGCAGAACGTTTGGGTAACAAACCAATTAAACTCAATGTTAAAGCCCCAGATGGCCGAGAAATCAACTTAGAAGCCAGCAGTAAAGAAGAATTTGAGTTTGCTTGGCAAAAAGCACAAGATTTTATTAACAACAAATAAGGCTGGACAATGGCGAAAATTGCACTGCTGATAGGGGTAAGTGAATATCAACCAGGCTTGAATCAACTGGCTGGGTCTGTAAAAGATGTGGAAGCAATGCAGCGAGTTTTACAGCATCCAGAAATGGGCGGTTTTGCTGAAAGTGAAATTATAGTCATGCAAAATCCCCAACGACAGCATATGGAAAATGCTATTGAAAAGCTTTTTGATAACCGTAAAAAAGATGATTTATTATTGCTTTATTTCTCTGGTCATGGGATTACAGATGATACTGGCAAGTTATATCTAACTAATAGCCAAACTCGTAAATATGACAATGGCAATTTAGTCAAAACTACTGCTACTCCTGCCAGTTTGATACATGAATTCATGGAAAATAGTCGTTCTCAGCGACAGGTAATTATTCTGGATGCTTGCTTTAGTGGTGCTTTTGCCGAAGGTATGAAAGCAAAAGATGATGGTAATGTCGATATTAATCAGCAATTGGGAGGAAAAGGTAGGGCGGTTTTGACTTCTTCCTCTTCTAGCCAATATTCCTTTGAACAAGAAGGAGAAGAATTATCAATTTATACTCGTTACCTTGTTGAAGGTATTAAAATAGGAGCGGCGGATACTGATAACGATGGCAATATATCAGTTGATGAATTGCATGAATATGCCTCCAAAAAAGTGCAGGAAGCAGCACCAGCAATGAGTCCAAAGATTTATGCTGTTGAAGAAGGATTCAAAATTAAGGTAGCAAAAGCACCTCTTGGCGATCCAAAATTGAAATATCGTAAGGAAGTAGAAAAATATTTACGTGATGGTAAAATTTCCAGTATTGGTAGTCGAATTTTAAAACGTTATCAAAATCAATTGGGTTTATCAGATGATGAGGTTAAACAAATACAGGATGAAGTTTTAGAGCCTTATCGTATATATCAAGCTAACCTGAAAGAGTACGAAGAAGCTGTTCAAGAGGCTTTGGAGTATGAATCAACTCTTAGCCAATTGACACAAAATGAGTTAAAACACTTTCAGCAACTTTTACAACTCAGAGATGAGGATGTAGAACCAATTAACAAGAAGTTAATATCATTTTCATCACTTATTGATGAGGAAGTTAAGGAAAGTGAAAATAAATTCTCCCAAGAAAAGCAAACATTTTCAATTGTAGAAAATATAACCATTCCCAGTAGTGAAGATGACCTTAGCTCAGAAAAAGAAATAGACTATACTAAACTGCGTGACCTACTCAAAGCAGGTAGCTGGAAAGAGGCAGACTATGAAACCTATATGGTAATGCTCCAGGCTGTAGGTCGCAAGGAAGGTGACTTGAGGAAAGAAGAACGATTAAACTTTCCTAGCACTGACCTATACACAATTGATAGACTGTGGACAAAGTACAGCAACGGAAATTTTGGCTTCAGTGTTCAGAAAAAAATTTTATTGCGTATCGGTGGTAAAAGTGACGGCAATTATCAGAAAGGAGCCTGGGAACAATTTAGTATTGAAGTTAGATGGAAAGTGAATAAGGATTGGATTTTTTACGGTGATCTAAGTTTTGATACTAGTATGCCTGTGGGACATTTACCTAGAAGGGTGTTTTCTGGGACTTCTTACGGAAGATATACAGGACTTTATCTTCTCTCACATAGAGATTTGTAAACTTTAAATCTAAGGATTTACGAAATATGACTGAAAATAGAATCAAAGAAATTATTTTCTTAGTTGAAGAAGAAGATGATGAAGGAGGTTATATTGCTAAAGCTATTAATCAATCAATTTTTACTCAAGCTGATAGTCTTCAAGAACTGCGAGAATTAATTAAAGATGCTGTTCATTGTCATTATCCTGATGAACAAAATCGTCCTCAATATCAATACAATACCTTGTCCATTTTTTGTAGGTTGGGTTAAGCGACAGCGCAACCCGACGCATTTGTTGGGTTTCGTCCCTCAACCCAACCTACAAATCAAGATTTTTTTCAATTTAGACAAGGTATTGCAATATGCTAAGTAAGTCGGTGGGAAAAAACCGAAGTATGTAACAAAAAGTAAATTCACCAAAACCCTCTTCCCCGTTCCCCGTTAAGAGTTCCCTGTTCCCTTGTCATAACGACAATTTTTAACGCCCACTTACTTAAACAACCTTCATGTGTAGAAATTATCATTTCAGAAGAGTTATTAGATCAGATTTTACGAGTGTCTAAACGTTTATATAATAAAGATTGGGGTAGTCAGATTGTTGCTCAAATTTGGCAGCAATTACAAGTTATCTATGTAAATTTTACCGCTGATGAATGGCTAAAGATAGAAGAATCAGGATTAATTCCTCGTGAAGATATTGGCGTTTATTTAACTGCAAGTAAGGGTGAAACTAAATGTTTTGTTTCTGCTAATTATAAACTAATTCGTTGTTTAGTCCAAGAAAAAAAAGAGTTTGAATGTTTAACTCCTCAAGAATTTGTGGATAAGTATTTGGAATAAATTTTTATTTTTCACCAATAAACTCAATAAATTGAAATACAGCATCATATTGATCAGGAATAGCTAAAAACCGCAATAATAACTCCTTATCCAAATCTGGGAAAAACTGACTTCGGTTCACTTCCTCATATTCAAAAACAGCATTTAAACTAAAAATTTGGATTTTATTATTTCTCCAAAACCAAACTTCTGGAACTCGCTTAGGTTTATACAATTCAGTTCTCTTAATTGTGCCACTACTAACTATAATTTCAATCACAATATCAGGAACTTCTTTATTAGTACCAATACAATAAGACTCATCCGGTGTTCCCGAAGCATAACCAGATTCTTCTAAAGTAAAACCACCCCTACCATAAAACCGAATCCCCTTATGTCTCATGTACGCTTCTAATAAATAGGAAAGCGTTTTTTTCACATATTCATGTTTATCACCAATAGGAGACATTATTTCTAGCACCCCTGCTAAATATGCTAATTTTACAGCATGATTTTCTTCTAACTGCACCTCAATTGTTTTAAACTGCTGCCAAGAAACACCAGGTACAGTTACCAGTTTTTCTTCTTCCTGTTCTAAAAGTGGAACTGTCATAGAAAAAACCGCCATACTTTTTACTTAATTATACTCTATTGTAGTAGGTTGAGTTAAACGAAGATACACCAAATTAACTTCTTGATAATGTTAAGATGAAGAAAAACTATCTAAAAATATGACTAACCAAATTACAATCACTCTACCAGATCACGTTTACCAAAAAGCTGAACACTTCGCACGTTTAGCAAACCTTGAACCTGTATCAGCACTTTCTGAGCAGCAAGTTTTGGCTTTGACAGAATTACAAATGAAACCTGAAGAAGATAGCCGTTTGAGTGAATTGCTAGACAGACAACAAGCTAGTATTCTCACAGAATCAGAACATTCTGAATTACAAGCACTAATGCAAATTTATCAGGAAGGGCTTTTACGAAAAGCTACTGCATTGAGTGAAGCTGTAAAACGTGGATTAATTAAAGAGTTAGGTGCGTGAGTTCTAGGAGAGAAAAAATGAGCCTTTCAATTGAGCGTGTTTTAAGTGAAATTGAACAATTGACTCTAGTAGAACAAATGCAAGTATTAGAGCATTTAGTTAAGCAGATGAAGCAATCTGTGGAAGCCGTTGCAGTAACTCAAAAGCCTAAGTATAAAGTAACTAATTTTTATGGTATAGCTCCCAATTTACTAGAAGGAATGGATGCCCAGGAATGGGTAAATCAGTTGCGGGATGAGTGGGAAGAACGCGAAGTATGGGCTGAAGTTACCGGATGCTTTACAGGTAGCAACTGCTATTGCTGCTGGTTGTGAGGCGTTTTTGACGAATGATGTGGCTTTAAAACGGGTAACGGATTTGCGAGTTTTGCCCTTGGTTGAGTTGGAGGTTTAGAAAATGATGAGCAAATCTACTCCTTCATAAATATTCCCGTGACTCTAAATATCCAACACATCAACCAGACCGAAATTCTAAATTATCCGAAAATCAGCTAAAATTGCACAGTGTGATAAAAAACCGATTATCCAAATATAACTATAATTTTACCCAGTCATCCCCAGTCTGAACACTAACGCATCGGCTGAAATGTGGAAACAGGGGGGGATATACAGTTAAAAATAAGTAGGTTAAAGAAACGGGGAGACTAACGTGAGTTCTGGATTTGATTACGATTTAGTGATTATTGGCGCGGGTGTAGGTGGACATGGCGCAGCCCTACACGCCGTCAACTACGGTTTGAAAACAGCGATTATCGAAGCAGCAGACATGGGTGGAACCTGTGTTAACCGGGGCTGTATTCCCTCTAAGGCGTTGCTGGCTGCTTCGGGAAGGGTGCGGGAGTTACGCAACGCTCACCATCTGAAATCTTTGGGAATTCAAATTGGTAATGTAGAATTTGATCGGCAAGCGATCGCAGATCACGCCGATAATCTTGTTTCTAAAATTCAAGGCGACTTAACCAACAGCCTCAAACGCTTAGGAGTCGATATCATTCGGGGTTGGGGAAAATTAGCCGGTTCGCAAAAAGTCACCGTCTCTACAACAGATAAGGGTGAAAAAACCATCACCGCGCAAAATATCATTCTTTCCCCTGGTTCTGTTCCCTTCGTTCCTCCGGGAATTGAAGTAGACGGCAAAACTGTCTTTACCAGCGACCAAGGGGTAAAATTAGAATCTCTACCCCAGTGGATAGCAATTATTGGTAGTGGTTACATCGGTTTAGAATTTTCTGATATTTACACCGCTTTGGGCTGTGAAGTGACAATGATTGAAGCCCTAGATGTGTTAATGCCAGGATTTGACCGTGATATTGCTAAACTGGCAGAACGGGTTTTAATTACTCCCCGTGATATTGAAACCAAAGTGGGAATATACGCGAAAAGAATCATTCCTGGTTCTCCCGTGGTAATTGAATTAGCAAATTTCCAAACTAAAGAAGATTTAGAAGTATTGGAAGTTGATGCTTGTTTAGTAGCTACAGGTCGCATCCCCGCAACCAAAAATCTTGGTTTAGATTCTGTGGGTGTGGAACTGGATAAACGGAATTTTATCCCTGTTAACGACGGGATGGCGGTACTTTCAGCAGGTGAAGTAGTTCCCCATCTGTATGCAATTGGTGATGCTAACGGGAAGATGATGTTAGCTCACGCGGCTTCGGCTCAAGGTATAATTGCGGTAGAAAATATCCTTGGTAAAGGTAAAAAAATAGACTATCGCAGCATTCCCGCAGCAGCTTTTACCCACCCCGAAGTTAGTTATGTGGGTTTACCAGAAACAGCCGCCCAAGAATTGGGTTTAGCTGAAGGATTTGAAATTGGTACTGCTAAGAGTTACTTCAAAGGCAATTCTAAAGCTTTAGCAGAAAATGAAGCCGATGGTATCGCTAAAGTGATTTATCGTAAAGATACAGGTGAAGTCTTAGGTGTGCATATTTTCGGTTTACACGCTGCTGATTTAATTCACGAAGCATCCGCCGCAGTTGCTAACCGTCAATCTGTAAAAGACCTCGCTTATTTAGTTCATGCCCATCCTACTCTTTCAGAAGTGCTGGATGAAGCTTACAAACGAGCGATCGCAAGTTAGGTAATGGGTAATTGGTAATGGGTAATTGGTAATTGATTATTCTCTCCAATTTCCCGTTACCTATTCCCTGTTCCCTGTTCCCTATTCCCTATTCCCTAAAGTAATGCAAATCCGTCGTCGTTCACCTAATCCAGCTATTGATGTATCTATTATTCGCTACCAAGCAATTTTAAAGGATGCACCGCCAAATCATATTTTAGAAGAAATTGTTTGGCAAAAAGAAATAGAAGTTGAGCAAATGCGGGAAAAGCTGCCTTTGCAAGAATTGCAGAAACAAGCCCTCTCTGCACCTCCTACCCGTGATTTTGTCGCCGCATTACGTCAAGGTAAAACCAAACCCGCCCTAATTGCCGAAGTAAAAAAAGCTTCTCCTAGTAAGGGGGTTTTACGCGCAGATTTTGACCCAGTAGAAATTGCTAAAGCTTATCAAGAAGGTGGTGCTAGTTGTCTTTCTGTACTCACAGATAAGAAGTTTTTTCAAGGTAGTTTTGAAAACTTATCTCTAGTACGTGCTGCCGTAGATTTGCCATTGCTATGTAAGGAATTTATCATCTATCCTTATCAAATGTATTTGGCACGAGTTAATGGCGCAGATGCGATTTTATTAATTGCGGCAATTCTCAGTGATCAAGATTTACAATACTTTGTCAAAATTGCTAATAACCTAAAAATGGCAGTTTTGATAGAAGTCCATAGTTTAGAAGAACTCGACAGGGTTTTAGCCTTAGATGGTGTTTCTTTAGTTGGTATAAATAATCGCAACTTAGAGGATTTTTCTGTTGACTTACAAACTACTTGTCAATTACTGAAAGACAGAGGTAGTCAATTACAGGACAGAAATATTCTGGTAGTGAGTGAATCAGGAATTCATACCCCAGAGGATTTAAGTGTAGTGGAAACAGTCGGCGCATCAGCTGTACTGATTGGTGAGTCTTTGGTAAAACAACCAGATCCGAAATTAGCAATTACTAATCTGTTTGGTAAATAGGACTGGGGACTGGGAAGAGAGCAGGGGAGCAGGGGAGCAGGGGAGAAAATTCTTTCCCAATTACCAATTACCAATTACCAATTACCAAACTTTGTTTGCTATGTAACAATTTAGTTGGTAAGAGATAAACTCTTGTTAAGCTAAAATCTCACATTGGCAATCTTACATGAATTTCATGGAGCAACTTCCTCTACCTGCGCCTATCCACTACGAACTTATACTGCAACTGTTAGAAAAGCAAACAATGAGTGCTGTAAATAACAACCAGGATTTACGGCACGAGGTCAATCAGCTTATTATTACCCTGCGAAAAGCTGCGGCACAACAAAAGCGATTAGAGGAAATTTGTAAAGCTTCCTCTTTCGCTGTGGATCACCGTTGGTCACTCAATCATCTTGGGGAAAAAACTATTAATCCTGATTGATACTTAGAGCAGATGTCACTCACTAAGTTACTATAAACTGATGACAACTGATTGAATTTGTAGATAAATATCTAAAATTTGCCATCAGATTTAAGCATCCTCACACAATTTTGACTTTTATTGGATTTTTAGGATAGAGATAATGGACAATAAGTTGATGTTGATGATTCCTGGTCCTACCCCAGTTCCAGAAGCTGCTTTACTGGCATTAGCTAAACACCCCATCGGACACCGCAGCGGTGAATTTAGCAGCATGATGGGTGAGGTGACAGAAAACCTGAAATGGCTGCACCAAACCCAAAGTGATGTACTAATGCTGAATGTTAGCGGTACTGGTGCGGTAGAAGCGGGGATGATTAATTTTCTTTCCCCAGGCGATCGCATTTTAGTTGGTTCTAATGGTAAATTCGGTGAACGCTGGGTAGAAGTTGGTCAAGCTTTTGGTTTGAATGTGGAAACTGTCACCGCAGAATGGGGACAACCTTTAGACCCTGCTAAATTTGGGGAAATATTGCAAGCTGACACTAACAAAGAAATCAAAGCTGTAATTATCACCCACAGCGAAACTTCAACAGGTGTCATTAATGATTTGGTAGCTATCAATAGTCATGTAAAAGCACACGGTGAAGCTTTAATTATTGTTGATGCCGTTACCAGCTTGGGTGCTTACAATGTAGCTGTCGATGCTTTGGGTTTGGATGTAGTTGCTTCCGGTTCCCAAAAAGGTTACATGATACCTCCCGGTTTAGGATTTGTGTCTGTGAGTCCTAAAGCTTGGGAAGCTTACAAAACTGCGAAATTGCCAAAATATTATTTAGATTTAGGTAAATATCGCAAAGCTACCACTAAAAATACAACTCCTTTTACTCCCCCAGTTAACTTAATGGTGGCATTACACACCACCTTGGGGATGATGAAAAAAGAGGGTTTGGAGTCCATTTTTGCCCGTCATGAACGCCAAAAGAATGCGACCCGCGCAGCGATGAAAGCTTTAAATTTACCATTGTTTGCGGCTGATGAATGCGCTAGTCCAGCTATTACCGCTGTATCAGTACCAGGAATGGAAGCGGATAAAATTCGGTCATTGATGAAAAAGCGGTTTGATATTGCTTTAGCTGGTGGTCAAGACCATCTGAGTAATAAAATTTTCCGTATTGGTCACTTGGGATTTGTGAGCGATCGCGATATCCTCAGCTGTATAGCATCATTGGAAATTGTGCTTTCAGAACTTGGCTATGAAAACTTTACCCCTGGTGCTGGTATAGCCGCAGCAGGGAAAGTTTTTGGATAAGGTAGGTGACTGGGGACTGGGGACTGGTGACAGCAAGAAGGGAATAGGGAGATGGGGAGAATAAATAAATAATTATCTGTTCCCTGTTCCCTGTTAAGAGTTCCCTGTTCCCTGACTCCTGACATTAAAAAGGCGAGTGTTTGATCAACTCGCCTTTTTATTTTGGATGTCAATGAGCAAAAACTCTTAGCATCTATTTTAATTTTCCTATCTATCAAACTTTGCAAAGAGCAGAGTTGATTTGACATACCTCAATTCTCCTGAAGTAGCTCAACCGTTCCACATTGAATTTGCATACAGTTAGCCGCCAGAATATTTGCCAGCAATAGATTTTCTGGTTTTCCATTGCTGATTTATGCAGTTTCCAACCAATCATAAATTTGTTCTAACTGCTCTAGGGTAATCAATCCATACTGCCACAGGATCATGGTTAAAGAGCCTGTATCTTGCTCACGATGACGCAAAGCCACAGCCAGAGAAGCTGCTGAAATTGCCAAATCTTCTTGGAGAAAATTAATTAAACGAGAATATCTTGATGGTGCCATTTGTATCTCACCTCCTTGAGTAGAGTGTATTATCATATATCCTTCCTTCATTTCTCAGTGATCTCAAGCCAGTATTTGATGTGTCACTGTGCTATGACTGAATAAATCTGTTAATTAAGGCAAAACTAATGTTTTATTTCTCTGAGAGCAGATGATGTTCACTCCTGCCAGAGTTTTTTACAGAAAAGTAACTTTCGTACTGCTTGTTTCCCCCCATCTGAAGTAGCACTAACTCGCTTGTTAAATAGGCTTCATCCTGTTTAGCTTTTTTTTGCTGGATGTGATTACATCTGGAGTATCCAAGTTTCCATAGCCTATACTCCTCTATTGATGACTATTTACACTTATGTCAAAAGAAGGATTTTTATAGTTAAACTTTGAAGCCGGGATTTTAGCTGTGGAAAAGCCAGGTCTAATGTTATGAGAGCTACTGGTAAATATTAACCTCTAAATGATACGGAATAGTTTTTTTACCATAGGATCTTCATACAAACTTGATAGATTCTTCACACAGGGAATGGAGAGCAGGGGAGCAGGGGAGATGGGGAGATGGGGAGATGGGGAGAATAATGTATTACCTCCTGACTCCTGACTCTGTGCAATTGCTCCACTTGGGCAAAGAAGCCCAAAACAGCATTGATCTCTACCTGCTGACACTAAGAAGCACTAGACTTTCAGAACTCAATTTTTACCGTGTCACCTACTTGTAAACCTAATTCCGTAGCTCGTCTGGATCTGAGTTCAATTACTTGGTCTATTGGCACGTTAGGACCGTAGGTGGGACAAGGTTCACTATTACAGGGAGGTGCAGCAGTCTGAATATATTGGATTACCCCATTGTGAAGAAATACCATATCCAAAGATACGGGGACATTCTTCATCCAGAATCTGACTGGTTGGGCTGAGGGAAATACAAACAACATACCTCTGTCATCTGGTAAAGCTGGTCGATACATCAATCCCATCATCTGCTGTTCTGGTGTTTCTGCTACTTCTAAGTTGATTGTTGCCCCGTTGGAAAAAGTCGCTTGAGCAGAAATTGGCAAATTTTGACCTTGAGGGGCTTGTGCTTGAACTTGAGAAGCTGATGTAGCAGTAGGTTTAGCTGTGCTTGGGGGAGAACAGCCTATGAGTAAAATACTCAGTAATATAGAAAACGAAGTTGCGTGACGAAACATAAGCAGCTGAAAATTCAAGTTTCTAAATGGACTAGTGCAAGAAGGCAAAAGGCAAAAGGCAAGAGGTATCAGGTAAATAATTAAGGTTTTTTAATTTAGATTTCGATTTTACAGAAATTTCCACAAAATAGCCCGCTATTTGCAATTATTTTTTTGGTCATCAAAACTTCCACCCTTGTTGAGGTTGGGAGGCTAAAACGCTTAAATGTAACTTGATATACCTTATGAGGGATTAGTGACCCTATTGCATATCGCCTTTTCCCAATTACCAATTACCAATTACCAGTCACAACTAGAAGCCACATAACTTGGGTCAATTTCTAAAAAGGTCTATATTCAATCGAGAAGTAAAGTCCATTTTCTTGTAAAGTATTTCCGGTTTTATCGACGTTAACTAGGGGAATACCCCAATCAAATCTGGCGTTAAAATTTTGACCTACTAATAAGCGTAAGCCTACACCCACTGAAAATAGGGTTTTTTGTTTGATGTCTACATCAGAACTAGAGTGATTCCAAACAGTACCCAAATCAAAAAAGGGACTTAATTCTAAGGTGGTTTGCCATTTAGGAACGCGAAGAATTGCGGTACGAACTTCTGCGGAGGCAAATAAGCCATTATCAGCTAATAAATAATCCTGTCGATAACCACGCACACTCTGTTGGCCACCGGCGCTAAATTGCTCTAGTGCAACTAAAGGGCGATCGCTCAATTGAATATCTGACCTCAATAATAATGTTGTATCTGGTGTTAATAACCGCAAATATTGAGTTTGTCCACGCCATGTTAAAAACTGACTATCAGGCTCTGTATCATTATTTGTGGCGTTAAAAGCATTAATTCCCAAGTTAAATTGCGATCGCATCGCAAAAACTTGCTGACTATCTCGCTGTGTATATTCCTGAAAAAAGCGGAGTGCAGAAATTCTCACTTCTCCTTGATCATTTGCACCTGGAGATAAAGGAAAAGCTTCACCTAAAAGTGTGGTTTCTGATTCTTGTCTGGAAGCTGTTAACCCCATGGTAAATTCTTTGGTGGGGCTTTGATACAGGGGTTGACGGTAGGTAAGTTGATAGTTGCGGGATGCAGATTGAATATCTAAGACGTTGAAAGGGTCTTCAATAATGTTGGTACTGGTGCGACTGTAGCTCAAGCCGATAGTACCGTTGTGGGGGTTAATTGGGAAAGTATAGCTGAGATCATCGAGGGAGTTGCTACCGTCAGTGTTGATATAGCCAACACGAAAGCGATCGCCAAATCCGAAAAGATTGTTGTGATTGATTTGCAGTTGACGACGTACACTACCAACACTAGGCGATCGCTGATTATCAATACTGATCTGCCCAGAAAAAGCGTCAGCTTCTCGCACTTTAATTTCTAATACGCTCACACCAGCACGAGAACCGGCAGCTAATTCTGCTGATAAATTAGCAATTAAAGGATCAAGTTGCAGCATTTGCAAAGCTTGAAGCAAGCGATTTTGATCCAAAGGTGCTTTCGTTGCTAATGCCAATCTACTGCGTACATAACCAGGGCGCAATCTGTTTAACCCGGAAATATTAATTGATTCGACTTTACCTTCAATTACTGCAATTTTTACCACTCCATCTTTTAATTCTTGGGGAGGAATAAAAGCTCCAGAAGTGATATAACCCTGCTCTAAATATAATTCATTAATGACTTCTTTAGCTTTCAATAATTCAGCAAAAGAAATAGGGGTATTTGTAAAATCTTTAAGTTTATTTGCCAGTTCTTCTTGACTGAAAACTGTACTACCAATAACTTCAAACTTTGTAACTGTAATTGTCCCAGGAATATCTCCTAGTGATGGCTGGGGAGTCGTTGGAGTTGTATCTGGTTTGGGAAGTAATTCTTCTAGGGGTGGTAAGGGTGTTTCTGGTAAAGGTAAGGGTGTTTCTGGTAGAGGTCCAAGATTAGGTAATACGAATACTGGCAGTTGTTTTTCTGTTTCCCTGAGTTGCTCAGATGTTGGTGTGACAGTTTGGCTAATTATTTGAGCATTGACTGGTAATAGAAGGCTGGAAATAAAAAATTCGCAAGACAAAATGTAAAAATAAAGTATGGATTTTTTTAACTTTTTATTTTTAATGATCCTGAGTTGATTTTTCACTTTTCCCCACACACCTTAATTTCAAACTGACGATTTAACAATTATTGAATCAAACACAATACTTGCTTTTTATTGAATAAATAAGTTAAAATTGCTATTTTATTACTGTCTCTATTTCCGAGAATATATAAGCTAGGGCGGAAAACAATAACAATGTTTTTTGTGTAAAATCTCAGACAATTGTTACTTTAATCATAGCAGTAAATGTAATTAGCTTATTGCTTACTTGATTGTTATTTGATTTATAATTCATGACAAGCCCAGCAAAGACAGCCCATATAGCTGCATAATTCTAGCCTGCGGGTGATTTTATGGATCAATAAAATTAGTTACAGTTATAGTTAATACCAATTTTGTATGAAGATGCGCTAATGTGCAAGAAATAAAAATGAACCACGAAGACACGTTCGCGTAGCGTCCCGTTAGGGATAGGACACGAAGAGAAGAGGCAAGGAGATAATTTGGGCTTTAACACTGAGCGAAGCGATGCACTGAGCTTGTCGAAGTACCGAAGTGTAAAATTTAGCAGTCGCAGAATCAAAACTAAGCTTTATAAAGCAGGTAATGGTAAACTGATTCACGCTGATATTAATGGTAGTTTAAATATTTTAAAAAAAGTAGTCCCGACAGCTTTTAGTCTAGGGATAGAGGGCGTTGTAGTCCGCCCTGTTGGGGTTATTCCCGGCAAACAAACGGCATGACATATTTGTCTATGCTTTTTGGAACTATTTATCAACCTACTCAGGTTTTACGAAAATAGTTAGCAGTACGGGACCTAATAAATAATAATGACCTAAACACAAAAGTCCAGCACCAGAGCCTAGTTGTTGACGTTGTTCTTGATTATAAAATTTAATTCCAGCCGGAGAATTTGCCATAAATTGAAATGCTGAATTATTAGCAGTTATATCAACTAAATAAAATCTTCCACCGGGAGCAAGTACCCGCGCTACTTCACTTAACACTCTTTCTGGTTGAGAATAATGTAAGAAACTGATAGTGTTAAAAACAGCATCAAATTGACCTTCAGCAAAAGGAAGTGATTCCGCATTACCTTCCAGATAAATTAATCGTGGACGATGGTGATTACTTTGTCTAGCTACGCGCAACATTTGGGGAGATAAATCTAAACCTGTACCGCGTAAGTCAGGAAACTCACTGGCTAATCTATTTAGTAAGCGTCCGGTTCCACAACCTAAGTCAAGAACGTTGGCATTTGCTGGGAGTTCAATTTTGGAAATTAATCTTTTATGGATAGCTTGGTAGATAAAAGAAGGAAATGTCCAATCGTAACTTGATGCCCAACGATCAAAGATTTGTTTTTTATTATTGATAAATTTATTCATAGATGACAGGGATGAGGAAATAGTTATCTATATCTATTGTAATTTTAATTTGCTCCTGTCAGGGCGGGCTGTCCTGCCTCCTGCCCATCCCACAAGAGTTTTACACAAGAAGATCCCCCCAAACCCCTTAGAAAGAGGGGTTAAGAGATGTTATCAGTAACAGGGTTTTGGTGAAGTTGTATTACTGCTCACAAAGTAGCTACCAGTTCCTGTAATCTTTCTCTTCCGTCTCGAAATACAGACCAACCATCTCCGACTAAAACCGCTTGCACTTTTGTTAATTCGGCTAAAGAGCGAACCGAAGCAATAGCTTGTTCTCGATTTAGTAACTTGTTGTCTGGTAAGATTGTCAAGCTACCCGCTGAAGGCGATCGCACCAAATCACCAGTAATTAAAGTTGTTTCCTCTAGTAGTAAAGCTAGTTCACCGGGAGTTTTCGAGCCTTGCAGTTCAATCACTTTTAGTCCTGGTACTAATTCTTCACCATCTGTCAACCAGCGATCGCAAGGGATGGGGAAATTTTCCTTCTCAGCTAGGGGTGCAGCAATTTTGGCATAGGTTTGATTAGCAATTTCCTTGGCTGACCGGAGATGATCTGAGTTTGTCAGTACAATCCAAACCACACCACCGAGAGATTCCAGATGATTCCAATCATGGTTTGATAAAGCTACTGGATCAATTAAGATATTACCCTCTGGACGAATCCAGGCGAACCCATTAAAATCAATATTTCTTGTCGGGTTAAAACAAGACCAGGTATATAAATCGGGACGGTGCAGAGATTTCATGTTGATTCTGGCTTGTGAACCTTCTATAGTTTGTGTTGATTAGGCAGCATCAATAACAATCTATCATTCATACTTCCCTAATTGCGAAAATTTTGCAGTTTCTGTTGTCACAAGCATAGGCAATTGAGCATGAATCGGTTAAATACTGGATACTTTTATAACATGGCGCATTTGCGAGGTTCCCGCCAAGAAGTAGATTTTCTAGCTATATGTAGAGACATTATTGTGAACATTGCAACACCCAGATCCCCGACTTCTGACATCAATTCATAATTTATTTACAAGATAAAAAAAGAAGTCGGGGATCTTATTTTTCACGACTCATTGAGCATTGCTATATAACATTTATAAATTTGTAGGGGTAAAGCGCATTGCTGAATTCTTAGTCAGTCATGTAGAGCTACAAGATATAATTTAATTTATGTTAAAAACATCAGCCATAAGATAGAAGGCAAAAAGCGGTTAATCGAAGTTAATCAATATTGTCATCAGCAAAAGATGACCTTAGTATTGAGAACACAATAACTCTCTATTAAGACACTCAAGTTCCAAGTTAGAAGCTGAGAAGTTGGATAAAATCTAATTAAGTCAGCGGGAAAAAACCGAAGTATGTAACAAAAAGTAAATTCACCAAAACCCTCTTCCCCGTTCCCCGTTAAGAGTTCCCTGTTCCCTTGTCATAACGACAATTTTTAACGCCCACTTACTTAATTTTTCATCAGAGAGGTTACTGTACAAATTTGGTAGAACTTACTGCCAAAGTAGCCATAAATCCTCTGTCCTTTTTGCTAATATTCATTGTCGGAATTATCGGCTGATAAATTCAGGTCTTAAAGCATTATTTACCCTTGAGAAAGTGGGAATTAATGTTGTAATTAGTCCAATTCAAGACTATAACTTCGCATCAAAAAATCAGGAGTATTTTCTATGATGATGATGATGACTGAATCCATGACTACTGAAATGCAAACTTGCTTGAACGCTTGCATGGAATGTCATAAGATATGCTTGGAAACCATGACATACTGCATTACCAAAGGTGGTAGGCACATGGATATGGGGATGATGAGCATGATGCGCGACTGCTCAGAAATGTGCATGATGTGTACGAGCATGATGATGAATGGTTCCGAGTTCATGGGTCGTACTTGTATGCTGTGTGCAGAAATGTGCGATCGCACTGCCGCAGCTTGTGAAACAATGAGTGATGATAACAAGATGAGGGAATGTGCCGCAGCTTGCCGGAGATGTGCGGAAACTTGCAGATCGATGCAAATGGCGCGTGCTTAATTTGATTAACTAGCAGAATTTTCTCTGCAACCTATTCAGGCGCTCAGGCTTTTTTGGTTTGGGCGCTTACGGTTTTTGAACGGATTTTTATGTATCGGAAAACAGAGGATGAATTAAAATGAAAATAAACAGCGAGTAGGAAGTATGAGTAAAACATCAGTCAAAAATCTATACGAACAAGATTTTTCTCTTTGGGTTGAGGATACAGTAAGTAAATTAAAAGCACGAGATAATGATAATTTAGATTGGGATAATTTAATTGAAGAGGTAGAGTCTTTGGGGAAAAGTCAGCGTAAAACTGTCAGGAGTTTTTTGGTGCGTTTATTGGAACATTTGTTAAAGCGGTGTTATGTACCAATGTCAGACTGTTATCGGGGTTGGGAAATCGAAATTAGAAATTTTCGTCAACGGTTACAAATTGAGTTAGAAGACTCACCAAGTTTGAAAGGTTTCGTTTTAGAAATTCTTACTAAAAGCTATGAAATGGCTTTGGAAAATGTCAGAGATGGTTATCCTGATGTTTATTTTTCTGAAGTTTGTCCATTTCCTAGTGATGTAGATGCTTTGTTAACTAAGAAGTTTTGGGAAGAATAATGATTATTTGTGGTAGGGGTTTAGCAATGCTAAACTCTTACAAACACGATACATATACATAATTTTTATTTGCTTTTAGTTAAATACAGTACACTAGATATAAGTGCCATACAGAGATTAATGGTAAAACTCTGTGTTGCTGAAGAAAGCAGATTTGCAATTTTTAACTTATCTCATATATAATTATGTGTGCTTTAATTTAAAACCATATTTTTCAAAAAAATAAGGTTAATTTATTGTGTCTATTAAACATAAAAAGCTAACGCATTTTTTAATTCACTGAAAATAGAACATAGGTAATATTGTTACTTCCCATCTATTCATGCTACTAACGCAGCTTAATTACCATTAAATCTCTTATTTGTCAATACCTCAATTTCTGACCATCAAATAACAGCATCGAATTTTGGCAAAATTTGTTTCAGAAGTCCTTGATTAATTTATTAAGTTTTGTATTATTTCTTGTTTGCAATTTCTGAAGTGTTTATAGATAAAGGCTTTCAAAGTTATACCTTCAACTCAATCTTACAAATAGACACAATAATCGAAATTACAAATTCTCATAAATGATAGCAGATAGCTGAAAGTATTGCAACCTCGTTGATCAATAGAAATAATTCTCAATTAATTGTTAAGAAAATATAAAGGGAAAATTCTGGGAATTATAAATTTTTAAACTATTGGAAGAGTTGCATAAGTGTTACTTATTAAATGCACAATAGAGAGCGATCGCTTTTTACTGCCTTAATAAAATGGAATGTGTTAAAGTAGCTTACTGTCACTACTGTTTATTTATTGAAACACAGTAAATTATCCTGTAAATCCTCAAATTCTGTAAATCCTGATTCAGATAAATTCTCGTTTCCATACTCTGTATGGGAATGAATTCTAGAAGGCAGAGCCTTCGCTGAGATTTCTGTTAGAGGCAGAGCCTCTTAATAGCATTCCCAGCCGGAGACTGGGAACGAGAGGATTAAAGAATATTCAGCACCCTCCTTAATAAGGCTTGATCTTCGGGCTTGGGTTTAAGACGACCATTTTCTACATCACGAATCCAACTTTGACTTTTACCTGTCAGTTTTGCTAATTCCCTTTGGGAAATATTAATACTTTTGCGGGCTTGCAAAACCTGTTCAGCTAATAAATCATCTGGGCTTTTGAGAACTCTTTTATTCCTAACAGTACGCCGCTTTTTTTTCTCTGCTTCTGAACTTAACTGTTCCCATTCTGGTGGCAGTTCAAAAGATAAAATCCGCGCATTCATCAGCATATTCCATTTACCACGGGGTCCGCTATCTGTGAGCCGATGATCACCACCACCGTCATTAATCCAAAATTCTAAAGCTTCATCTGGATCTTCGGGAATATCAACTAATTTAGCCCACAAAGGTTGGATTTCTGTTGGGTAGGTAACTGGGTCAAAAATTGCCTTGACCCCATAATGATTGAGAACTTCCAAATCATTTTCAAATGTTCGCAATAAACGTTTACGTTCATCTCGTAATCTGGAAGCTAGGTTAATTTTTTCCTCACCATAAGCAACACGCAGTAAGGTAGGAACAGTGATGCGTTGTTCTCTACCCATTTTGGTTTTAAAAAGTAACCATAACATCAGTCTTACTGCGCCTTCATGTTGTTGCCAAAGGCTCATAACTGTAGTTAACAGCGTTTTCGGTAGACTACCATATTGATAGAAGCCAGTACGCTCTTTACAGCCTTGTTTATTTAAGAAATGCTGCGCCCAAATACCTGCTTTGACTTTAAATGTCAGTCCGATCAGATATTTACACCCTTCCTTATCTTCTTGAAAGTGGTGCTGAATATCTGTTAAATGCCACAAACGACTTTCTTTCACAGAAAATCCGGGAACTTTACCCCGTTGCGGCCAGTCAATGGAAACAACAAGTGAGCAAGCTTGCTGAACGATGTTCTTGATTAAACACAGCTTGGCGATTTTGTTGAGGTCTTTGCGTTTTTCTAACCCCAAGTATTTTTCAATTTGGCGTTCATCAATCGCAAATTCTTGATCCCACGGTTGATCTAAGACTGTAGCATGGGCAGCAAAAATCAGATGAATACAAGCAGCACGAATATCCAGATTTTCAATTGCTTGTAAATTTTGTGCCAGGTTGCTAACTTGAAATGGGTCTTCGATGTGAAAAGAAATTGCACCCCGACCTTGATTAACTTGTCGGCTATAGTGTAAATTACCTTCTGCATCTGTTTCCCAGTTTAATGATTTACGTTGTGCTAGTAGGTTGCAAGCTTCCCAGATAACTATTGCCGAAGCAAATGGGTGATTCTTGCCATTAGAAAACAAATCAGGGCTGGTAGGTTCTCGCGCGTCAACTTTGCATCTGCCTTTTTTTGCTTGCCAAGGTATAGGAGAATTTGTTGGACAAGCAATTACACATTGCGGTTCTGGATAGTAACCCTCGCAATTGTTACAAAGACAAGGATCAATCCAATATTCGTTATTTTCGATTTTAATTGCACCCGTAGGACATTGGGGTCGGCAGTTGTCACATCCATCGCAATTTTTGTTAGGAATTGTATAAGGCATAAGGCTTCTTCCTACTCCAATTGCTGAGATGTTTGGCTCAAGTCTCCCCTCCATGTCTCCTCTTGATTCATAACTTGCTACCAAATTATCTCCATGACAAGAAAGGTTCTTCTCGCCTCATTAATTACCCACATCCAAGGATGTATGTTGTATCAAATAGGAAGCTATTTAAGTCCTTGAAACTCAGGCTTCATTGCTTCTTCATTAACTATACATTTCATAAAGATTTCAATAAGATTGTTCATACTGAGCTTGGAAAGATTTCTTAATATTTGCCTCAAAATTTATCCTCATTAGCGTTTATTTTTGACATACAAATATTAGCCAATTGTTTTTGGTTAACATCTCACATTATTCTAAGTAGTTGAAATTTAACTTCTTAATGTTATTAACTGTTAACTCAATATTATTTTTGCAATTAAAGGTACAGTATTTTCAGAAATGCTGTTGTTTAATGGTAATCAAATAATCTTAAAATATAACTTTTGTCTAACTATAGTAGTTCTAAATCATAAATCCTGCGGACACGCTACGCGAAGACATAAGCCGTGCGTTACCACTACGTGAACAACAATCAAATATGAGTCCTATATATTCATACTGTTCAGTTAGAGAAATGGGAAATGCTTGCCCACTCAGGTTAAAAAACTGCCGTTTTATTCCGCAAAGCTTTCATGCTTTCAGCTTGCTTTAGTACACGTTCGGTAATGCGATCGCACACTAAGTCACAAAGATCAAAAATCATCGGGTCAACAATCTCGTAAAAGGCACTTGTACCTTTGGTTTGACGAGATAAAATTCCTGCCTGAGTTAACACTTTCAGATGTTTAGACAGATTTGCCTGCCCCAAACCAGTCACTTCCGCAATTTCCATCACATTCATCGAACCTGACTTCAGACAAGTCAAAATCTGCAACCGACTCGCCTCTGATAGCACTTTGAAATAGTCAGCAACCGCCAAGAGAATGGCTGGATCAGTATCGGATGGCTTCGTTTTTGGCATAGCAATCTTTAGCGCCATAATTGTTTCATAACTAATTAGCATTATAACGAACTGTTAATTAACTGCGGTGAACAAAGGTCAAACTGATCTGCTAAAATTACTGTAAAGTTATTTAGTTAATAAGTGGATAACTGTCTTAATACCCCTGATCTTGTTTTTAATACTCAATTACGAAATTGTCATAAATTATGGATGTAAATAAAATTTTAAACCGCTATCAGGCGGGAGAACGCAGCTTTCAGCGCATCAATCTACAAGAAGCAGAGCTAACAAATGCTAACCTCACAGGTGCAGATTTTAGTTACGCCGATTTACGTCAAACACGACTTGGTAAAAGTAACTTCAGCCAAGCCTGTCTAAGGGAAGCAGACCTAAGCGAAGCCATCCTTTAGACATCTCCGGTAATTAAATGTGCGTGGTTTGAAACCCTTGTAGAGACGTTCCGCCGGAACGTCTCTACCATATTTCCGGAGAGGTCTTTTGGGGAACAGACTTGACGGGAGCTAGTTTACAAGGTGCCTCCCAAGTCCAGGGAAAGTTTAAAATCACCCATGGCTTTATTGAGAAATCCCGCATGACGAGCTTCATCACGCGCCATCAGTTGAAAGATTTCCGCTAATAAAGGATTACGTTGTTTTAGCTGCCGTGATAATTCTTTAAATAGCAAAAACCCCGAAAACTCGGAAATACAAGAGCGAGCGTCAATTTCAATTATACCGTCGTGGTCGTTACGTTGAATTTAACCTAGTGTACGACCGAGGAACGGTGTTTGGGCTGCAAACCAATGGCCGGACAGAATCTATTTTAAAGCTAAATGTGGTTGGCGTTGGTGGGAAATTGATATTACTTGGTGGATGATTGGATTATTGAAAACATTAGGTTTGGCGAAAAATGTTAACCTCCCACCTAATAATTATCGTTTCACCTTGAGGATGTTTGCAAAGTATCAAACTTAATTCTGATCCCCCCTAACTTCCTTGAAAAGGAGGGAATTTAGGGGGATATATAAGTATTTTATAGCAGGAGTCAGGAGTAAAACCCTGTTGTAGTAGGAGTTTCATTATCAATTGATGTCCTAACTACCCTGTACATGGCTATATATCACAGAAAGAAGTTTTTAGACATCCTTTTAAAGAAGAAAAAGGAAAATCATTCTTGTTAAGAACTAATATCATGTAATATGAATAAAAAATAGTAATTATTATCAATAATGAAGAAATCATCAAGTCATCAAAATTTGATAAAAAAGTTAATTTTTATTATCAAAACTAAAAAATAGTAGGCTACTATTAAGAGTAAATCACCAACTAATTTGTAAGCAAAATTGCTGAGGATAGATTCATGGCAACATTAACAGGAGTAAGATTTGGCGGTGGGACTTGGACACCTAAATTTGCTACAGAAATTGACAAAGATAAATGTATCGGTTGTGGCAGATGTATTAAAGTATGTGGTCACAAGGTTTTAGGTTTGATGGCATTGAATGAAGAAGGTGAATTTGTCGAAGACGAAGATGATGAAGAAATTGAACGCAAAGTCATGACAGTTGCTCATCCAGAAAACTGTATTGGTTGTGAAGCTTGTTCTCGGATTTGTCCCAAGAATTGTTATTCTCATGCAACATTAGACAAATAAGACTTTTGGGAATTAACTAAAGTCAGTAAATGAGAAGGAGACATTGTTTAAATCCGTAGTTCAGCCTAGCCAGGTAATTAGAGGGGAATACTCAATCCTTACTTAAATTAGTTAAAAAGTTCATCATAAACAAAAACATAAATTAGAAATTGTTATTACTTAACAAAATTGAAAAACAAGATTCCCGATTTCTCATAGAGGTTGGGAATTTGAGGCTTTCAATTTTCCCCGAACAAAATTATAATTTGTAATATTTTGGGGGAGAGATATGAAAAAATATGGAAGTTTCGACATTTTTGATTAGGTACAAGTTAGAACGGTAATAAGTGAAAATCAAAAACCTAAGAATTCAGGAGTCAGGAGGAAGAGGTGACAGGTAACAGGTGACAGGTAACAGTAAGAAGAGAATAGGAATTCAGGAGCAAGAATTAATTTTTTTTCCTCTATTCCCCACACCCGACACCCGACACCCGACACCCGACACCCTGTTCCAGTAAGAACTAAAAAAGAGCAGGTAGTATGCAAAAAGTTCCTGTGTCGTTATGGACGCTGTTAGCTGGGATGATAATTTCCCCTATCAGCATTTGGATTGGTCAAAATCACCATTTACTGCCTGTACAAGCATCACAACAAGCGCCTTTGGTAGACGGATTTTTTAATATCATGTTTACCATTGCGATCGCTCTTTTTCTGGTAGTTGAAGGGACGATTCTAATTTTCTTGTTTATCTATCGTCGCCGTCCAGGAGACAATAGTGATGGTACACCCGTAGAAGGTAATTTAGCCTTAGAAATCTTTTGGACAGCAGTACCAACTGTCATTGTTATTGTTCTAGGTATCTACAGTGTAGATGTTTATAACCAAATGGGAGGTTTAGAACCGGGTAGTCATCCTCATGGCCATGTGGCGATGGCTGCTAGTATGAATGATGGTTCTCAATCTTTAGCTGCTCCTAATATTGGTATTGGTGGAAGTCCTCAAACTCAAGGTAAACCAGCAGATTTGGTAGTTGATGTTAAAGGGATTCAGTTTGCTTGGTTGTTTAACTATCCCGAAACTGGTATTGCTGCTGGTGAATTACACGTTCCCGTTGGTGCTGATGTGCAGTTAAACTTATCAGCAGATGATGTAATTCATTCCTTCTGGGTTCCTCAATTTCGACTCAAACAAGATGCTATTCCTGGTGTACCCACAGAACTCAGATTTGTCGCTACAAAACCTGGTACATATCCTGTAGTTTGTGCAGAATTGTGTGGGGGTTATCACGGTTCAATGCGGACACAGGTAATTGTTCACAGCCAAGAAGATTTTGATAGCTGGTTAACAGAAAATCAGTTAGCTCAAAAGCAAGGACAGCCTCAAATTGTAGCAGTAAATCCTGCTAATTTATCAACTTCTGATTTTCTTGCGCCCTACATCAATGATATGAGAGTGAGTACAGAAACTGTTGAGTCATTAGTCGTAAGGGCGAAGCATTCGGGCGATCAATGATCAGTTTTTTCCAAAGGCTATTTTCCGAATGCTTCGCCCGTACATTAGTCATTAGTTTTTGACTACTGATAACTCATAACTGATAAAAACATGACACAAATAGAATTTCCACCAAATATGCCACCAGAAGATAATGAACAAGAAACTATGGTGGTTTCTCACAATAAACATCCCCAAGCATGGAAATTGAAGGATTACTTCACCTTTAATATTGATCACAAAGTAATTGGGATTCAATATTTGGTGACGGCCTTTGTATTTTATTTGATTGGTGGGTTGATGGCGATCGCACTTCGCACCGAATTAGCCACACCAGATTCCGATTTTCTTGATCCAAATCTGTATAACGCCTTCATGACAAATCACGGAACAATCATGATTTTCCTCTGGATTGTTCCCAGTGCAATTGGCGGATTTGGTAACTATCTAGTTCCCTTAATGATGGGTGCTAGAGATATGGCGTTTCCTAAATTAAATGCGATCGCCTTTTGGTTAAATCCACCCGCAGGTTTACTATTATTAGGTAGTTTCATTTTTGGTGGTTCTCAATCAGGTTGGACAGCTTACCCACCTTTAAGTTTAATTACCGCCAACAACGCTCAAACAATGTGGATTTTAGCCATTGTTTTAGTGGGAACTTCCTCAATTTTAGGTTCACTCAACTTTGTCATCACTATTTTGATGATGAAAGTTCCTAGCATGAAATGGGATCAAGTTCCCTTATTTTGCTGGGCAATTTTAGCAACTTCCATCCTCGCACTTTTATCTACACCAGTATTAGCAGCAGGTTTAATTCTGCTGTTATTTGACATCAACTTTGGCACTTCTTTCTTCAAACCAGATGCAGGTGGTAACGTCGTTATTTACCAACATTTATTCTGGTTTTATTCCCATCCGGCAGTTTATTTAATGATTCTGCCGATTTTCGGGATTATGTCAGAAGTAATTCCCACCCATGCACGAAAACCGATTTTTGGATATAAAGCGATCGCTTATTCCAGTGTCGCTATTTGCGTCGTCGGTTTATTCGTTTGGGTACACCATATGTTTACCAGTGGAACACCCGGATGGATGCGGATGTTCTTCACTATTTCCACACTTATAGTTGCAGTTCCCACAGGTGTCAAAATCTTCGGTTGGGTAGCAACACTTTGGGGTGGAAAAATCCGGTTTACCACCGCCATGTTATTCGCCATTGGTTTATTATCAATGTTCGTCATGGGTGGTTTAAGCGGCGTAACCATGGGAACAGCACCCTTTGATGTTCACGTCCACGATACATATTATGTAGTCGCACATTTCCACTACGTTTTATTTGGTGGTTCTGTATTTGGTATTTACGCAGGTATCTATCATTGGTTCCCCAAAATGACAGGTAGAATGATGAATGAAACCTGGGGAAGAGTTCATTTTGTTCTGACCTTAATTGGTACTAACTTAACATTTTTACCCATGCACGAACTCGGTTTACAAGGAATGCCTCGCCGAGTTGCCATGTATGACCCCCAATTTGTGAGCTTAAACCAGCTTTGCACCATTGGCGCATTCATTTTGGGTATTTCTGTAATTCCCTTCGCTTACAACGCCATTAACAGTTGGAGAAACGGTGAATTTGCAGGTGATAATCCTTGGGAAAGTTTAACTTTAGAATGGACAACCAGTTCACCTCCAATTATTGAAAACTGGGAAGTTTTACCTGTCGTCACTCATGGACCCTATGACTATGGCCATAACCATGATGAATCTTCATCGGTGACAGAAGTTGTAAGTTAAATGTAGGTTGGGTTGACGTAAGGAAACCCAACATTTGGGAATGTAAGGAAACCCCATATTTTGGGGGTTTGTTGGGTTGCGCTGTCGCTTAACCCAACCTACATCTATTCATCATTCAGTAGGTAAATGAAATGACTGCAATTACAACAAGTGAACATCACGAAGGTGGACACGAAGCACATCCAGATTTAAGAGTTTGGGGACTGTTGACTTTTCTGGTTTCTGAATCTTTGATGTTTGGCGGATTTTTTGCTACCTATTTATTTTTTAAAGGTACTACCGCAGTTTGGCCACCAGAAGGAACAGAAGTAGAATTATTTATTCCCACAATTAACACTATCATCCTCGTTTCTAGTAGTTTTGTCATTCACTTTGGTGATATGGCAATTAAAAGAAATAGTGTTGGTTGGATGCGGTTTTGGTATTTTATCACCGCAGTTATGGGTGCTGTATTCCTAGCCGGTCAGGTTTATGAATACCAGAATTTAGGCTATGGTTTAACTACCAACCTCTTCGCTAATTGCTTTTATATCATGACAGGTTTCCACGGGTTACACGTCTTTATTGGACTGTTGTTAATCTTGGGAGTATTATGGCGTTCTTTGCGTCGTGGCCATTATTCTGCTGTTAAACATACAGGCATAGAAATGGCAGAAATTTACTGGCACTTTGTTGATATTATTTGGATTGTTCTCTTCACTTTGGTTTACATCCTCAACGCATTTTAATTTGGTAATTGGTAATGTTCAGATCCCCGACTTCTCAGATTAATCATGTCAATAAATGATAAATTCTTAAAAGCAGTCGGGGATCTTTGCTGGACAACTAAAATCCTGTAAATTCTTAAATCCTGGATATCCTGTATCCCTTACGGGAGGCGTAAGCCATTTCTAACAATTAGCCGCAATTCTGCTATAATTATGATCACTTCAATGTAATCGGTGACAGCATAATGATTACCACTGTTGAGCGTCGTTATAGTTTAGATGAATATCGCGCCATTGAAGAAAAAGCTGAAGGGCGCAATGAATATCATGATGGAGAAATTGTACCAATGCCAGGAGGATCACTCAACCACAGCCGTATCGGTGGTAACATTTTTTCATTTCTAAAATTTCTTCTCCGTGATAGTCAGTTTGAGCCAATTAATAGCGATTTACGTTTATGGATACCTGAATATAGAAGGGGTTTATATCCAGATGTGATGGTTTTTGCAAGTGAACCACAATTAAATGAAAATCGCAATGATGAAGTTTTAAATCCTACCTTAATTATAGAAGTATTATCTTCTTCTACCGCAGATTATGACCATAAAGACAAGTTTAGAATGTATCGTTCAATTAGCAGTTTTTGTGAATATTTATTAGTTGAACAAGATGAAATTTTTATAGAAAAATATAGTAAACAATGTCAAGGTTGGTTATTAAGTGATTTTAATAATTTAGAAAAATCTATTACTTTAGAGTCAATTGGGGTTGAATTACCAATAGCAGAAATTTATCGTGGTGTTGTTTTTGGATAAGCAATATTCAGATCCCCGACTTCTTAGAACAATCATCTTATTTAATGATAAATTTCTCAAAGAAGTCCGGGATCTTGGAGTTAAGCATATTAGAGAAAGGACTTGACAAAAATCGTAGTTTCAACTATGTTTATGTTATATTTGGGAAAGAGTGCGCCCATATATAACAAGTTTTTATATTGTAGATATCTGGTAGAGAAGTTTCAGCTAAAACTTTCAGCTTATGAAAACCAAATTACCAACCTTATCAGAATCTCTCTACAACCAAGATTTTCATCTTTGGGTAGAATCAACCATCAAAATATTAGAACAAAAAAGATTTGATCAATTAGATATCGAAAATTTAATTTCTGAAATAGAAAGCATGGGGAATAATGATAAAAAATCAGTTAAAAGTAACTTGAGAATTTTATTAATGCACTTACTAAAATGGCAGTATCAACCAGAAAAAAGAACAAATAGCTGGCGTACAACAATTAAAGAACATCGTAACCGATTAGAGGATGATTTTGCAGATAGTCCTAGTTTAAAGAACTACTATTTAGAAATATTCAATGAATGTTATCAAAAAGCGAGAGATTTAGCTTCTTCAGAAACAGGTTTATCTATATCTGTGTTTCCTGTGGAATGTCCTTTTAATACTGATTTGGTTCTCAAATCTGATTTTTTCCCAGAATAAGATAGCAGTTTTTTACCAATGTGCAACAATTTAGCACCTTTGTTTTATCCACCCACCTAACTCTACTCTAAACTAATAAAGTTAACCGTTGCTAAAGGAACTCCTTCTCCTCGTTCTAATTCTTCACCTGCTTCATTGACTTTAACCCTAACATCCTCTACCCATTCTTCATATTCTCGCTGTTTTTCCTGCAAAAGCTGTAGAGCTTGATTAATCAAAGCTTCAGCATTAGGAAATCTGCCTTGAGCTAACTGATTTTGAATAAACTGTTCTTGTTCTGGTTTTAAGGTAATATTCATCGCCTATTTCCTGTATTTTAAATAGACTGTAACTGATATTTTAATTATAAACTGGTAAAGGATAGAAACATAGCGAGACGCAAAACGGCATTCTTCAGGATCGTCACTCCAATAAGCGCCACGCAACTGCTTTAAATCATCTCGGCTAATCCAAACACTACCGCCTGTAGGCGCGTTTATATAATTTTCCTGCCAGTCATCTTCACACCACTTCCATACATTCCCGTGCATATCATACAAACCAAAAGAGTTAGGGAAAAAAGTTCCTACATCAGTTGTTTGCTGTCGATATTGACCTTTCGCACCGGATTTATAAGCATAATTACCGTTGTAGTTTACCAAGTCAGTGGGGATTTTCGTAAATACAGTCAGGATTGAGACATTGACTCATGGTAGTTGCTGGGGATATCTAGTGATGATTGTAGCATGGAGATGTCTGAATCAGGATGGTATTATTTGTCACAATCTGAATATTTCCTAGTTATGTGTAAGTTATGATTTTGGTTATTTATTATTTTTCAAGATAGATATTGAGATAATCTAAAATTTACAGAATGATGTGTAGTCCATGCCATAAGATGAAGTAGAGGATTTATCCTTCAGATGAAGTACGGCAAACAAATACTTTTTTATCTTACCGTCATTCACGAGAATGATATTATTATAAGTACCTCTCTAGTCTAAAAAATGCTATCATCTCATTGATTAATTATCAAACAAAAATCCTGTAAATCCTTAAATCCTGGACATAGTGATTCAGACAATTAAAATCCTGTAAATCCTTAAATCCTGGATATCCTGATTCAGACAAAATCAATATCCTGAAAATTAATGAGTTTTTGACTTTTGACTTTTGACTTCCCGAAGGGTGTCCTGATTCAGACAATTTACCATGTCTCAATATTATGCTAGAAAGTTCCCAAAACAAATTCTCATGGTTTGAGGTATCTGATGATGTCAAAGAACTATTGATATTAGCAGCACAAACTTGGGAAAATACAGAAGTCTCAGAAAAATATATGCAACAAGCTTTAGCTAAAACAGAAGAAAACACAGATGTTTTAGTTGCAGCTTATAGATATTTTTATTACAAAAATAATTATTGTTTAGCACTGACAACAGCAGAGAAAATAATTGCTAAAATTAAAGAAGTCGAGAAATTACCCGATAACTGGGAAGAACTAAAACCCATCTTAGTACAGCGACAACAAGAAACCAAAATCAGATTGTTCTTAAATGCTTATGCTGCTTCTGGTTTAGTATTAGCTAGACTAGGAGAATTAGAAAAAGCTAAAGAAATCAGTACCAAAATTAAAGGTATTGATGATAAGAATGATTTTGGTGCTGGTATTCTCCTGGATATTTTAACCCGTCCTCCCGAAGAAGATGATTAAAATAATTCGTAATTCGTAATTTAAACTAGGTAACAAATATTCTCTCCTACTCAATCACCAATCACCGAATTAATCATCATGAATAATTGGTTCTTTACGCGAATTTCCGATTACACTTTCTCAATATCCACTAATAACAATCTTATCTTACCTCCTCTGCCTCCATCTCCCGTAACGCCTACAAATAGGATGCCTCAAGCCAATCCTCCCATGATTTTCTTACCTAAGTATTAGCAGCTTAAAGTATATAAATTATGCAAGGTAAGGATTGGTTTGTCTCTGGAGATGGACAGCATCAAATCTGTAAATCCGCGAAAGAATGGGATTTATTGCGTGAAAATTATCGCCTATATCGGTTTCTAACTGAGATAGAAGATGTTCTCAATGATGTTGGGGATGAATCAACTCGTCTCCCAGAAATTAGAATGTTAGTTAGGCAATTGATTATTAATTCTTATTGGGTACAAAGTCAATTTTTAGAACCCGATCCAAAAACAGGAAATTCGGTTTTATTGTTATACGATGAATTAGGTTTTCCCTTAACTGTGCAAACAGTCGCATTTGCACCAGGAACAACTTCTAATATTCATAATCATGGAACATGGGGAGTAGTAGCAATATTAAAAGGTCAGGAAAAAAATACATTTTGGCGACGAACTTCAACACCAGAATTTCCTGATAAAATTGAGAAAGTAGGAGAAGTTGATTTATATCCAGGAGACTTAATTAGTTTTACACCTGAGACAATACATCATGTTCAAGCAGTTGGTGAAGAACCAACAGTTACATTTAATATTTATGGAGAAACTGACCCAAAAAACAGATTTGAATTTGAGATCATTAACCATATTGCTAAAAAATTTTAAATGTAGTGGCAAAAACATAAAAAACAGATTATTGTGATAAATAGGTAGGATTTAATAGGTAAAAAGATGCAAAATAGTTACCTATAAATCAAACCCATCATTTCTTATCTGCGTTTATCTGTGGTTAATTATTTCCCATCCAGAAATCGAATCAAAACCTTATAGGAGATATAGAAATGGCCAGAGTAATTTTCTATGAAAAACCAGGCTGTAAAAACAATACCAGACAGAAAGTTTTACTCACAGCCGCAGGCCATCAAGTAGTAGCATATAGCCTATTAACAGAACCTTGGACAGTGGAAAGATTGCGGTCATTTTTTGGCGATCGCCCCGTCATCGAATGGTTTAATAAAGCCGCACCTCGGATAAAATCAGGAGAGGTGATTCCTGAAAACATCGACGCTGACACCGCTTTAGTGATGATGATCAGAGATCCCTTATTAATTCGTCGTCCTTTATTGGAAGTAGGAGATAAACGGGAAATAGGCTTTGATACCGATAAAATCAATGCCTGGATCGGCTTAAAACCCGTGGATGACTCTTTTAAAGAAATGAGTGAAAACCTCATGCAGCAGGACCTGCAAGGCTGCGCTCATGGACATAATCACGAACACCACCATCATGGGGAAGGTGGTTGTAAACATCATTAAAAAACAATATCCCTGACTTTTTAGAGAAGTCGGGGATCTGAGCGATCACAACAGCGATAAACTGTCTTTACCAGGTTTAACAGTTCTGATTTTAAATCAATTGAAGTTTTAAATCAAAATTACCAAATCATCCCCAAATTCAAGACAAAACCATTTAAAACACCCTGCTAATATGCCAGTTGCGTAAGTCCTGATTATATTGCTTATTCTATAATTACAGTAGCAGGAAGCGATTCCTACGGAGCGATTCGCTATTGCACTTCCCCACACTTCCAACTTTGATTCTTCTCAACTCAAGTCCAGGTTTAACCCTTCAAATAATTAGGATTCCACTGCAACCAATAATTCTCCAAAGCTCTAGCTACGACATCAGCCAGCTTACCAAACAAAGCATATATTACAATGCTCAAAACCACAACATCAGTTTGCATAAATTCTCTAGCATTTGTTGCCATGTATCCAATGCCAGAATCAGCAGCAATTGTTTCAGCAACAATGAGAGTTAACCACATAATTCCTAAAGAAAATCGCACACCTACTAAGATAGAAGACATAGCCCCTGGAAGAATAATTCGCCAAAACAACCCCCAAGTATTTAAACCGTAGATTTTCCCCATTTCAATTAATCCTGCATCAACGCTGCGAATTCCATGAAAAGTATTTAAATAAATAGGGAACATTACACCCAAAGATACCAGAAATAATCGTGCCTCATCACCAATACCAAACCATAAAATTACCAATGGAATTAATGCTAAGTTAGGAATATTTCGTAGCATTTGAAGAGATGTATCTAACAATTTTTCGGCAATGGGAGAAATACCATTCAGTAAACCTAAACTAAATCCAATACCTCCTCCAAGTAAAAATCCAGAGATTGCCCGTAGAGAACTAATACCAATATTTCTGAAAAGTTCACCTGTTTGAGCCAATTTAATAGTAGCACCAACAACTGCTAAAGGTGCTGGTAATATTCTCGTAGGAATAAAGCCAATAGAAGACAAGAATTGCCACGCTATAATTATTGTTACGGGTACAACCCAAGGGATAAAGGACTGAAAATAGCGATTTTTGAAAAACTTAAAATAGAACTTATTTTTTTTCTTTGAATACTTGGATGAAAAATCAGTAGAAGTAGAAGAAAGTTTCATAACCATTTATTAAGTAATGAAGAGTAAGGTCGGGATTTAGCCGCCGTAAGAATGGGAGAATTAGAATAAAATAGATTACCTTTTACTAATTCTTTGAGGTGTAATAGCTGCATATTGTTGAGAAGATAGAACCGAATCTTTGATAGCAACTTTTTTAGGAATGACTCTTTCCTTATAGAACAAATCAGCAATGCGTTGTTGTTCAGCAATCAGAGATGAGTTAATTGGACGTAAACGGAATGTGCGTCTACGAACTACGACAGCTAAAAGTGACGGATCAAGTTTTAATTCAGGAGCAAGAATTTTCACAACTTCATTAGGATTAGATTCTGCCCATTCCCCTAACTTATCCACTTCTTCTAAAACTATACGTACAACTTCTGGATTTTCAACAGCAAAGCTACGTCTAGCCATATAAAAACCACCTTGAGTAGCAATGCCTGACGCATTTCTCAAAACACGAGCATTAGCAGTTTTTTGGACAAAAGCAACAAAAGGGTCCCAAGCTACCCAAGCATCAATTTTCTTTTGAATAAAAGCATCACGAGCTTCTGCTGGAGTTAAACTAACTGCTTGAATATCGCTATATTTTAAACCGACTTCAGCTAATGCTCTAAGTAGTAAATAATGTGATGCTGATCCCTTTTGAAAAACAACTTTTTTACCTTTAAGATCCTTAACTGTCTTAATAGGAGAATCTCTTTGAACAATAATAGCACTACCTTCACCCTTACTAGGTTTACGTCCAGCAATATAGACAAGTTGAGCGCCAGCAGCTTGAGCAAAAATTGGTGGTGTTTCTCCGACAGAACCAATATCAACTCTGTTGGCATTCATCGCTTCCATAAGTTGGGGTCCAGCAGGAAATGGAGACCATTCAACCTTGACACCTAAAGGCTCAAGACGTTTATCTATAACTCCTTTAATCTTCACAATATCGCCAGAAGTTTGATAAGCAAGTCGGACTACTTTAGTTTTAATACCTGTTTTATTAGTTGTATTTTGGGCTTCGACTATATTACTAGAAATTGGCACAGAAAGAGAAACTAAAACTAAAGCTAATGCTGATACTGAGTATTGAAAGAATTTTTGTAAAACTGCGCGTCGTGGTAAGTTAAACTTCATGCTTCTATCTCCTCACTAAATTTCAATTCAAATTGTTTTCTTACTGTTTTATTACAAGACCTAAAATGGGCGACTTCCCGCTAAACTAATCCGTTTTAAAACTCGACGTTGATTAGGATCAAAAGCTTGACGGTAATGCAATGTAGATTGATTATCCCAATAAACAATATCGCCCACAGACCATTTATGTTGATAATAAAATTGACGTTGATGCAGATGATATCGCAACTGTGCTATTAATTCTTGACCCTCTTGGGGATCTAAACCTACAACTTCAACTTCTGTGGCGTAGTCTAAATATAAAATCTTCTTGCCACTTTCTGGATGTGTTCTCACCAATGGATGGGGAAATACGGGACTAATGAGAGGAATACTCTTATTTTCACGATATTTTTTTCGGGGTTCTCCTGGTTTATTTAAAAACGGATTATAAGTAATCAACTGTAAATTAGCAATCCGTTTTTTTGTTGATTCATCCAGGGTTTCATAAGCTAAATTTAGATTTAACCAGGAAGTATCTCCCCCTTCAGATGGAACTTCTAAAGCATAAAGTAAAGAACCACTGGAAGGAAAAGGAGTCCATTTGTGGTCAGAATGAAAAGCTAATTCACCTGTTCCTGTATAACCACCATCAACATTAGAAACAGGAATTATAACTGGTGTTACTCCGGGCTGAGAAGCCAGAACTGGAATATTATCTGGAGGGACAAAAAGAGAACCAAAGTAAAAACTAAAGTTTAAAAATTGCTCATCAGTCAAACTTTGATTTTTGAAGATGAGAATATGATAATCCCGCAGTGCTTGTTTTAATTGTAAAATAACTTCAGGTGCAATGGTTTGACTAGCATCTAGTCCAGTAACTACTGCTCCCAAGGGTGCATCAAGAGGAGTAATTTGAAATTTGGTTAAAGTTAGAGTCGTCATAGTTGAAATTTCCAGATCAATAAATTACAAATTTTTATTTACTTGCTAACACTTCTTTGGGGGTAATTTCTGCATATTGTTCCGGTGTTAAAAACCCGTCTTTAACATTAACTTTCTTGGGTATTAGTCCCAGGCTGTACCATTTATCTGCAACTTCTTGTTGCTTGTTGATCACTGCATCGGTAATAGGCACTAATGAAAAATCATATTTGCTGTGCATTTTTTCTAATGTTGGTACATCAAGCTGAGTTGTTGCACTGAGCAATTCAGCAATTTCTTTACGATTATTCTTTGCCCAAACTTGTTCTTTTTGTAATTCTTCCAAAAATATTTTAATCACTTGAGGATTTTCTTGATAGAATTTACGGTTTGTAGAAATAAAATTATTAGTATCTCTTAAACCATTACTACCATCTATCAACACACGACCAACTTTGTTCTGTACATTTCTGGTAACGAATGGCTCCCAAATGAACCAAGCATTAACTTTACCTTGACTAAAGGCTGCATTAGCATCTGGAGGTGCTAGAAAAACAGACTCAACATCAGTTAGTTTTAAACCTTCTTTTTCTACGGCTCTAACTGTCAAATAATGCCCAATAGATGCTTTTTGAAAAGCAATTTTTTTACCTTTTAAATCCTTGACACTTTTAACGGGTGAATTAGCTGGAACTAAAAGAGAAACTGCTTGACCATCAGAAGAATTAGCAGCTAAATAAACGAGGGGTGCGCCAGCCGCTTGGGAAAAAATAGGAGGTGATTCAGCAGTGGAAGCAATATCAAGTCCACCTGCATTTAAAGCTTCTAATTGTTGTGGACCTGCGGCAAATTCAGGCCATTCCACTTTATAACCTAGAGGTTCTAATCGTTTTTCTAGAGTACCTTGTTTTTCTAAAACTGCTAAGGCTGTCAGTTGTTTAGAACGGACTATCCTCACTACTTTTTGGTTAGTGGTAGAACTGTTCCCAGAGGTAGATGTATTAGTTGTATTAGATGCTGTATTGTTTATCTCTGAATTACTTTGTTGTGGACTATTGCAACTAAATAGTGTAGTTGATAAAACTACACTATAACCAAAAGCAAATAAGGCATGACGACGAGTAATACGTAGGCGTTTCCATGATTCAATTTTATCTTTCCAATTTGGCATTATTAAATTACCTTTTATTATTGATTAAGTAAAAAATTTGCCAGCTATTTAAGTTAAGAAAGTGAGGTGGGAAAGGTACACCCACCCCATTAAGGTGCAAGGAAAACTAACTGCCACTGACTGAGAAGAAAACTGAGTAATACTAGATGAAAATTGCTAATTATTGATTAATTAATCAATTTATGGGTATACAGAGTCGTGTAGAGTAAAATTGTGGAAATTTAGGCGATCGCAGAACTAACAGAACTAAAAACATATTCCACTTCTGGCTTTTGATGTTCTGGTTGACCCATAACTCGGTTTAAAATCTTCTCCACAGTCTTAGCAAACTTTGCGTCTCCTCTAGCACGTGGACGGGGAAGATCAATTTTCACATTCATACTAATTTGACCATCTTCAATCAAAACTACCCGGTCTGCTAATACCACAGCTTCTTCCACATCATGGGTAATTAACAGTGCTGTAAACCCTTGTTCTCGCCACAAACGTTCTAATAATTGCTGCATTTCAATTCTAGTTAAAGCATCTAACGCCCCCAAAGGCTCATCTAGCAACAGTAAAGAAGGTTTACTTGCCAATGCCCTGGCTAAAGCTACCCGTTGTCTTTGTCCACCGGAAAGGACGGAAGGCCATTCGTGGGCGCGGTCTTCTAACCCCACTTCACGCAGCACTTGTAAAGCTGTTTGCTTGGCATAAACTTTGGAATTAGCACCTATTAAACCTAATTCTACATTCGCCAAAACTCGCTGCCAAGGTAACAGACGGGAATCCTGAAACATCATACGAACGGCTGGATTAATAGGTTTATCACTATATTTGCCGTTTAACAAAACATGGCCATCACTGGGCGCATCTAACCCAGCCACTAGACGCAACATTGTACTTTTACCACAGCCACTCCGACCAACAATAGCCACGAATTCTCCTGGCTGAATCTCCAAATCAATTCCTTGTAAAACAGTTTTGTTGCCAAAAGACTTTGTCAGTCCTTCAAGATTTAATTGCATTCCTTTATTAGTCATGTTCAAAACCTCTTACTTTTGGATTGTTTACTTGTTATGGGAGTAAAGCTGTCAAATAAAAATAGGCAATGCTTATGTAACAGTTTTCTGAGCCGAAATCCTTAGAAAATCAACATATTTATGCTCAGGCTTTAGGAGATATGTAAGATTGACAGCAATTCATCTCTTTTATTAGGTCGAGTATCGTATCTCTGGACAAAAAGCTTTAGTAAACAAGCATCTGGCATTAATACCAATATGCTTGTTTCTGTGTTGTTTAGTACAATCTACTGTAAATCGGTAGGAATACCGTAGCTTCATTTTAGTGTTGCACAATTAGATAAAAATTGCAAGCATCTTTGAGAAAAAATATTAAAAATAGACATAAAAAAATTCCCACTTAGTTATGAGGATTTATTCCATACAAAAATTTTGCAATTAATAGATTAATTGCCTACATTAAACAATAATAAAAAATTTATTATTGAATATAAATTAACAAATTCTGACTATAGTGAATGAGGTCTAAACTAAAAATAAAAACTTTAACATCAAGCGGCTTTCACTCATGAATTCTGCTGTAATTATCGTAATTCAAACCCCAAATTATTCAGAATTTCCTTTAACCTATGCCGACCAGATAAAGATTCAGCCGATGCTACCCTTTTACTAGAATGTTCCGACCAATCACCAGGAATATTCATCTTTTGCGAATCATAAAAATCTTTCATAACTTTGTCGTAGAGAGAAATTCCCTCATCCTGTTCTGCAAGTTGATAAGTTTCCCGATGCAGCACCACCGACTGAGGTAAACGGGGTTTCACAGCAACACTCACAACAGGATCAGCATAACCAACACACAACCCAAATACAGCAACTACATGAGGAGGTAAATTCAAGATTTTGGCTACTTCTTCTGGTTGATTTCGCAATGCACCAATATACACAGTTCCCAATCCCAAAGATTCAGCTGCTACTACCGCATTTTGCGCTGCTAAGGCTGCATCTATAGCCCCAACCAGAAACATTTCTAAATAATCTAAACCTTGATATGGTAGTCCACGACTTTCAGCAATGTGAGTTAGTCTGGCTAAATCTGCTAACCACACTAAAAAGAGAGGACATTGACGAATATGCGCTTGATTATTAGCTAGTTTTGATAATTCTTCTTTACGATTTCCATCTTCAACTGCTACCACACTCCAAGTTTGGAGATTGGAAGAAGTAGAAGCAGATTGGGCAGCAGCAATTAAAACTTCTAAAGTTCCTGGGGGTAAAGCATCAGGTAAATAGGCGCGAATTGAACGATGGGATAACAGAGTTGCTAATGTGTCACTCCAAGGAATATCTGGATTGAAGTTGCCATTACCATAACGATAATTGAGAAACTCATTTGGGTTAGTCATTCGATTTTGGATTTTAGATTGACCACACTAATAAATTTGGGGGATTGTTACGATCAAGGAATTGTTGGTATTGATGGTTTTCTTTTTTCTTGCTGACGGCTGACTGGTTATTTAACAGGATTAAAGAATTTTGATAAACAAGAAATCCTGTAAATCCTTAAATCCTGTAAAGTCTAATTCAGAAGCATTAAAATCTGAAAGTGGTACGCAGCCAACCGACTACACTAGCAGGATTGCTGGCATCTGAATCTGGTGCTGTCACCCAAATAAATCCAGGTGTAATTTCAATATTATCAGTGAGTTTATATTTATACCATCCCTCAATGTGCAGTGAAGTATCTTTGTCTGCTTGACCCTTACCTGCTCCTAAATCTACATTTGAACTCAAACGAGTTAGTGTTGGTGCTTGACCTACAAAAAGAGCGCCTAAGCTACCTTTTTTACCCAAATCAGGAAATGTTATTCCTGCGCCCCAGTTCCATACCTGACCATCTCCATGCCCTAAATAACGATGGGCTGAATAGCCTACAAAACCATTGACTGCTAACTTTGGATTAAGTTTATATAATGCCCCAATACCATAAAGGTTTCCCACAGTTCCCGCACCAGGTACGGTACTGTTTGCTAAGTTACTACCAGCAGCAGGTCCAAAGTTTGTTCCCCCTTGACCAATTGCACCTGGCGGACTGTAGGTGTTAGCATAACTTAAACCAAGGCGAAAATTTTTCTTGGGGCTAAAGTATGTTACTTGTCCAAAGGCGACATATCTGCCTGTAAATAAACCATTATTAGGTAAGGGGTTATTACCATTTGGCGCACTGTATGATGCCCCTAATTGCCACTGATCACTCAGATTATGGAGAATAGCAATTCCTGGACCTGTATCTCCATAGTTATAGACCATGTTCCGCCGAGAAAATCGTGTTATCCCATTAGAGAAAGAGCCTTCAAAGGGGTTGGTTGGTCCACTTAAACCTATTTCATTAGCTCCATCTGACTGAGCAAAGATGTTAAATTGTGTCTTTGGACCAATAGGAAAACGATAACGAATACCACTAACAAAAATCTGATTGGGTTGAGCAGGATTAGGTCTACGATTATCGGCGGTTCTGCCATCAAATGTTCCAAAAAGCCCAGTCCTAGTTTGTCCCAAAGATTCAATATTTCCACCTGAAAGGACTAATCGCAGTTGATCTTTACCAGTAAAACTGGTGTTTAATGCTAATTGAATTGCATTTTGAAATGTGATGGTACGGGGTGCGGGTTGCTTGGTGATCACGTTATTGCCCGCTAGAACACCTCCAAGTACGAACTGAACCTGACCGCTCAGTATGGTTGTTGTCGAGAACTGATTGGCTTCTATTTCTGCTGTTCTTGCTTCTAAGCTATCTAATCTCCCGCGTAATTGAGCCAGTTCGGTACTAAATTCTTCAGTTAGGCGCTGTATGGCTTCCAAATCTGTTTTTACCGCCAGATCAGATGTAGATGATGCAATAAGTTTATTGACTTGATCTAAACAAGCGTTTAACCCTGCTGCAAATTCATAGCGACTTAAGGCACGATTACCTTTAAATGTGCTATCTGGATAACCAGCAATACAACCATAGCGTTCTACTAAAGATTGCAAAGCTTGAAAAGCCCAATCAGTTGGTTGGACATCTGAAAGCTGCGATACGGATGTAAGTTGTGACTCACTATCTTGGAACTCATCAGATGAAGAGGAAAGTTCTGGGTTAGGTTCTTTTTGGGCAATTATTTGAGTAACGTTGTTAGAATCAGGGATATTTATGCTGACGGTTGATAAAGTCTCTTTACCTGTCGTCTCCTTTTCTTCTCCTCTTTCACTAGCAAAAGATTTTGTACTAGCTGCTAAGACTAACAGGAATATAGACATTGGCAAGGTAAGCAATAAATTCCAAGTAGTTTTTTTCATTTTGATTGATAACCCCACACACACAGAATTAAAGCCGACACGAAATTACATAGAATTTCGCACTTACCACAGAAAAAAAATGCAACTTCTTAGATAGAACTTTCTTGTAGGTCTATCTGGGTTATTTGTGTATTTTTAATGACATTAAAGCCTATAGTAGTGACACAATTACCTTATGTACTAAAACAATATACGGTAATTTGGTCGAAATACTGTAGTTAATAATTGATAAGTAGCACTATTTCATAAAACAACTAAAATTTGAGTATTGATGGATACATTTTTTATAATTTTAAATTAATTGCTACAAAGGGTTGTCTATCTAGTTTGGGTATGATAGTATACGTTTTAAACTATTAACTCCTGTAAATCACTAGATTTAGTGTAGTTTTAGAAGATAGTCATATTCTTAGTTTTTGTAGCAAAATAGATTTAAGGAGCATTATTCAAACATTATGAAATACAACCAACTTGGTGCAAGCGACCTCAATGTTTCAGAAATTTGCTTGGGAACGATGACCTATGGGCATCAAAATACTATTGAGGAGGCGCATCAACAACTTGATTATGCTGTTTCCCAAGGGATAAATTTCCTAGATGCTGCGGAAATGTATCCTGTACCTCCTCGTGGTGAAACCCAAGGAAAAACTGAGGCTTATATTGGTGAATGGTTGAAGAAACAACAACGAGATAAATTGGTAGTTGCTACAAAAATTGCAGGTCCTGGTCGTCCTTTTTCCTGGTTGAGAGGTGGAAATAATAAAGTTGACCGTGATAATATTACACAGGCGGTAAATGATAGTTTGCAGAGATTACAAACTGATTATATAGATTTGTATCAAATTCATTGGCCTGATCGTTATGTTCCTACATTTGGACAGACAAGTTATAATCCAGAATTAGAAAGGGAAACTGTACCTATTGCGGAACAGTTACAGACGTTTGCTGATGTGATTAAAGCTGGAAAGATTCGCTATTTGGGTTTAAGCAATGAAACTCCTTGGGGAGTAAGTGAGTTTGTTCGCATTGCTAATGATTTGGGATTACCTAAAGTTTTGACAACTCAAAATGCTTACAATTTACTCAATCGTAATTTTGAATCAGGTTTAGCTGAAGTTTCTCGTTATACAGATGTGGGTTTATTGGCTTATAGTCCTCTTGGATTTGGGTTTTTAACTGGTAAGTATATCGAGAATCAACAGTTAGAAAATACAAGAATATCCTTGTTTCCTGGTTTTGGACAACGTTATTTGAAACCTAATGTACAAGAAGCGGTTAAGGCTTATGCAGAACTTGCTAAAAAGTATAACCTCTCACCTGCTCAATTAGCGATCGCATTTGTCAAAAGTCGCTGGTTTGTGAAAAGTACAATTATTGGCGCAACAACTTTGGCACAATTGCAAGAAAATATAGATAGTGTCAATGTGGTTTTGGATAAAGAGATTTTTGCAGAAATAGATGCAATTCATACTCGTTATCCTAATCCAGCACCTTAACCGAGTTTTGTAAAAAAATACAAAGCGAGATTCTCACCTCACTTAAGAAGTAGCTTGGCACAATTAAATATAAAGCCTCTCTCCAAACCTCTCCCCTGCTAGGGGAGAGGCTTTAACTCCCCCTTCCAGCAACAAAAGTCTTTCTGCTTCCCTCTCCTTGTAGGAGAGGGTTAGGGAGAGGTAGAGAAGGGGGTTGGGGGGTTAGGTTTATATTATATTTTTTAACGCCCACTTAATATTAGTGGTGGTGAAAGTTTCTCTAGAAAAAACAATGTTACTATCTGATTCTGTTACTATTACTGATGTAGAAGCAGCGCAAAAACGGCTTTTGGGTATTGCTCATCAAACACCAGTAATTACCTCTGATACCGTCAATGAACTGACTCAAAGCCAAGTATTTTTTAAATGCGAAAACTTTCAACGCACAGGAGCATTTAAGTTTCGTGGTGCTTATAATGCCTTAGTGCAATTATCAGTAGAACAGAAAATAAAAGGGGTGATCACCTATTCTTCAGGAAATCATGCCCAAGCCATAGCTTTAGCCGGAAAATTACTCAATATTCCCACCACTGTAGTTATGCCCGATGATGCACCCGCAGTCAAACAAACTGCTACTCGCGGCTATGGTGCAGAAGTCATTTTGTACAACCGTGACACAACTAACCGGGAAGAATTAACTAAAAATCTCGCAACAGAACGCCAATTAACTTTAATTCCACCTTATGATCATCCTCATGTCATTGCTGGACAAGGTACAACTGCATTAGAACTAATTCAAGAAGTTGGTTCACTGGACTTGTTATTAGTATGTTGCGGTGGTGGTGGATTAATTTCTGGTTGTGCGATCGCTACAAAAGCACTGTTACCTAATTGTAAAATAATTGGTGTAGAACCAGAATTAGCTGATGATGCTACTCGCTCTTTTTACACCAAAACCCTGCAAACTGTACATAATCCCCAGACCATTGCTGATGGTGTCAGGAGTCGAACTCATTGATTAACTGGTAAAGTCCAGTATCTTGATAAAGATAGCGTAGATTTAAAATTAAGGATCTCACAGATCACCAGAAAAAGCCACAAAAATAACCTCCATGTGATATTTTAAGTACAAAATACGGTAAATTGATTGATATACTGTAGTTTTGTAATCAATTAACTTCAGTCCAAATATTCTATTGACCTTAACCACCTGAGTAATGTTGACTAAATTTTCTCTATTTCGACCATTGGAAGCTGGAATCACCTTTCTGAAAAATATCAAAAGCAGAACATCCGCACTTTTTTTTACTATTTGTAGTTGGACTAAGTTTGACTTTTGTTATTTCGGCTTGCTCTCCTAACACCAGCGAAAATAATGGGACAACTCAGACAGCAAAAACAACTAAAACCGCTATTTCAAGTCCAACTTCTAACAATATGGTAGTTCGCATTGGCTATCAAAAAGCTGCAACTGTCCTCTACGCATTAAAAGCAAAAGGGTAATTAGAAAAAGCTTTAAAAGCTTCTGGTGCTTCTGTGACTTGGACTGAATTTCCCGCAGTGACACCCATGTTAGAAGCTTTAAATCAGCAATTACTACACTTTTTACCAGTGGTAAAATATGTGATCATCAAAATTATTGTAAAATTGCAACCGAGCAGTTCCCACAACTAAATTATTTGCCTTTTCACCAGAGGAAATAACATGAACTCGATATAGATAAATACCTTCGCTGGTAGGATTATAAAAAGGTTTCAAACCGATGGTAATTGTTTTACTTGAAGAAACTGGTTGATCAAAAGTAACAATCACAGTTTGCGGTTGATTTGGACTTTTAGCTAGGGTAATACCTAGCTTTTCTTTTTGTCCACTTGTTTCTACAAAAGCAAAACTGTTTTTTTGATTGAATTCAATATTTTCTACACCTTCTATTTGTGTCAAAACAAATTGTTGTAATTGCCAATTAGCCAGAGATTCTGGTAATTTGATTGTAAAATAATAAGTTGCGTCCCAAGAACCTGTTTGATTGTAAGTTGTTTTGGCAGTTAACAACGGTTTTGGTGGTATCCCGTAGGTACTAGGCATAGATAGCAAAAAGATTCCTGTACTAATAGCTAGGGTTTTACACAGAGTTTTGAAGCTGTTCATATTTTTAGGATTTGATATTTTAAATAGGTTTTTCTATTGAATTACACCCTTTCAGTTTAGCAAGTGTAAGTCACTAATAATTACACATATTAGTTAAATTTAATTGTCCTAATTCCTATCTGATTAAGTAGACTAAATGAGAGGTTATATTGCAATACCACTCGTTTAACTAAATTAAGTCAGATTCTCTCATTGTTGTTTGGGTAATTTTATTAATAAATGTTAAGTAATTTTATGTTTTTTATCTCACGCAGAGGCGCAAAGGAAAAAAGAAGGAGAGAAGAAAATGAAACCGACGGATTTAGATCCCCGACTTCTTTGAATGATCTTCATTATTTACAAAAAATTGAATTAAGAAGTCGGGGATCTTTCGTACCTGGCTTAACTTATATTCATTATTTGTTAATTTTTCTGATTTGTTGCATAGCCTCTTGATAGTCTATTTCTTTACCTTTTTTTTGATATACAGCACTTTTCTTTTTAAAGTACCACACCTCAATACCTACAAGGTTTATGGGACAACGGGTCTAGGATTTCATTTTGTACCAAATTGTTACACAAAATGCTGTATATTTGCGGCTGTTTGGAAATCTTTAATTGCACCCTGCTTATCTCCTAATATAGAACGCTTTGTTAGGATCAATCTTGATAGCCTGAGTGTAATCCTCAATAGCACCCTGCTTATCTGCTAAATCATCACGGGCATTTCCTCGGATGAAGTAAGCTAAGGCCAAGTTAGGATCAATCTTGATAGCCTGAGTCCAATCCTCAATAGCACCCTGCTTATCTCCTAGATAATAACGGGCAAGACCTCTGTAAAAATAAGCATCTTTATTATTTGGTTTCAGTTGCAATACTTGAGTATAATAAGTAATAGCATTGTGATAATCTTCTTTCTCAAGACACTCATTACCCAGTCGCATATATTCGTCAGCTTCAGAAGATGTCAAACTCTCTAAATAGCTGCGTAAACCCCCAGAATAAGGCAATTCATCTATTCCCACCAAGGCTTTACCAGCAGACAAAGTAATCATATTTGTTGGTAAAAATCCCGCCAAAATCAGATTGTATTCAGCCTGAGCCTCGCTGACTTCTTCTTGAATTAAAATACAAACTAGAACAGAATTTTTTTCAATTTCTTCTTGACTAATTGACCATTGAATTTTATCAAAGTTGCCATTACGGGCTTTAACCTGAATACCAATTGATGAGTCAGAAGTTAAGGTAAAATCAACTTTTCCATCACCACCAATGTGCTTTTCATAGTCAACTTCCGTGACAAAATCAGCTAAACGGGATTTAACAACTTCCTCACCCAACTTCCCCTTCATGTTGTTGATAAAGTAATTTTGGGGATCATTTGGTTTATACTTTCTGATCATCTCCCAGCAAAAATTTCGTAATGGCTTTGATCTCTCATCAGAAATGACAGTTAATTCACTATGCTGACCTTTTTCGTCCCAATGGAGTAATTTAGCAGATTTAAGTCTTTGAATAAAATCAGTCTGTTGTGCCTTGAGTGGTGTTGTCCAGTCCATATTGGTTTAAATTTACTCTAGCGATATTTTTAGATAGAATGTGAATAAGAAAATTTAAGCCTACAGATGCAACACCTCAAGAGATTGGATAGGTAATTGCTCAAGTAGGGTAAATTTGTAAGGGTTAAAATTTATCCACAACAGTTGTTTGAACAGTGGATCTAATTGCATAATTAACTCCTGAGCAATCAATTAGAATACACGGCATAGGCTCAAATAACCACAATTCTAAATCCGAACGCGCTATGCTAAAAGCAATAGTTTCTTTATCTGCAAGTGTTCTGAGAGAATCTGTAGCTTTTAATTGTAAGTAAATTTGACCGTTTTCAATTTCACTATTTATATTATATGTGAAAAGAATTAAATCAAACCCATAATCATACTCAACTCTTTCTACGGAATAACCACATAAAAACACATATCGTTCAACATGATTTACGCTCAAATCTGCTATTATATGTTCTCTAGGTCGTTTCTTTTTTGCCATTAATTAACTTTACCTAAACCTTGGTGAATTATACTGAAAAAATACAGATATTGTTTCAGGTTTCTACTGCAACGGCAAAGCATAATTGTAAAACTCTTCATTCTTAATGTAATCTCTTGCTTCATAGAGTTTTTGCGCGGTTATGTTAGAAATTTGAGTAGATAAAATTACTCTAACTGCTCCACTCTGTTTTGCGTATTCTTCTGCAACACTCATTAATAACTTTGCAATTCCCCTCCGACGATATGACTCTTCCACATACAAATCGTTCAATATCCATACTCGTTTCATCGACACTGAAGAAAAGCTGGGATAAAGCTGAGTAAATCCAACTAATTCCCCATTGTCAGTAGCTGCAAATACTACTGAGTCATTATTCTCAAAACGTTCTTTGAGAAACTTCTTGGCCGCTTCAAGGTTTGATGCCTGATTGTAAAAAATACGATACCGATCAAATAGGACTGAAACACTTTCAAGATGATTAATATTAGCTAAGAAAATTTCCATTGAGTCTCCTCATCACTTCTATACAGTTTATACCTATGATGTAGCAAGCTGTAAACATCGAGAAACAAAACAGGGTCTTGACTTTTAGCAGAAATATGTAAAACTAATATTTAGATAAACTAAATATTTGAAAAAGGAAGTAAATCCTACTCGTGACGAAACTTACGGGAAGAATAGAATCTGCGGAAATACCTGCACAAGTTCCAAAGTCAGTAATATTGCAAACCTTGGAACTGACGCGCCGCTTTGAAAAATCAACAGCCGTTGATACTTTAAATATATCCGTTGCATCTGGAGAAGTTTTTGGTTTACTCGGTCCCAACGGTGCGGGAAAAAGTACAGTAATTAAGATGTTAACAACCTTGCTACCAGTCAGTAGCGGGAAAGCATACTTAGCCGGTTATGATGTGACTCGTCAACCTGATGCAGTCAGAAGAGTCATAGGTTATGTACCCCAGGCTTTATCGGCAGATGGGACTTTAACAGGTTATGAAAATCTGTTAATATTCTCTAAATTGTATGATATTCCCCCTCGACGCAGAAAACAGCAAATCGCGGAAGTGCTGGAATTTATGGGTTTAGAGGATGTAGCACATCGTTTAGTGAGAACCTTCTCTGGGGGAATGATTCGGAAACTGGAAATTGCCCAAGCCATTTTACATCAACCCCAAATCTTATTTCTAGATGAGCCAACAGTCGGATTAGATCCAGTTGCAAGAACACAAGTATGGCAACTTGTACAGCAACTTCGTAGAGAATACGGTACAACCATCTTTTTAACTACCCACTTTTTAGAAGAAGCGGATAATCTTTGCAATCAAGTGGTGATTATGAACCAAGGTAAAGAAATTATCACTGGTTCACCCGCAGACTTAAAAGCCGCTATCGGCAACCCAGAAGCAACTTTAGATGATGTCTTCATCCACTACGCAGGAAATCAATTAGTATCAGGAGTGAGTTACAGTGAAACTGCAAGAACCAGACGTACCACTCAACGGTTGGGCTGAACCCAGATATAATCGCCCCAAAGGGATTTTTTCTGGCATCAAAGAACTATTTACTAAAACCCTGGTAATTACTGAATTGGAAGTGCGGAAACTCCGCCATGATCCTAGTGATTTAGTGATCAGGGCTGTGCAACCGGCTTTATGGCTGCTGATATTTGGGCAAGTATTTACCCGGACTCGCGCTATCCCTACAGGTAATTTACCTTACCTGGATTTTATGACTCCTGGTATTTTGGCTCAAAGTGCGCTGTTCGTCGCTATTTTTGCCGGGGGAATGACGTTAATTTGGGAACGTGATCTAGGTATTGTTCATAAATTTCTCGCTGCACCTATACCCCGCGCAGCCATTGTTTTGGGTAAAGGTATTGCTTCTGGTGTGCGTTGTTTTTCCCAAGTGGTGTTTATTTACCTGTTAGCTTTGTTGTTAGGTGTAAACTTAAATCACAATCCTTTGGCTTTCTTGCAAGTAGTTTTGATTGTGTTTTTAGGTGCTGGTTGTTTCTGCACTTTTTCACTCATTATCGGTTGTTTGGTAAAATCACGGGAAAGGTTTACGGGAATTGGACAATTAATCACCATGCCGTTATTTTTTGCCAGTAATGCGATCTATCCTATTTCATTGATGCCCGGTTGGTTAAAGGTCATTTCTCACATTAATCCTTTGACTTATGAAGTGGATGCTTTACGGGGTGCAATGCTGGCCAATGGCTCAAGTATCTATGGGTTCGGGTTAGATTGTACAATTCTCTTGCTAACATTAATAGGTTTAACCTACATCTGTGGCCGACTTTATCCACGGGTGGCAATGTAATCTGGAGAAAAACGATCTTATGAGTTTGGATAAACCCTCTGAAGAATGTGCCGCAAGGGTGATGGAAACAGTCCCCTTATTGATGCGGTTTATCCGAGCCGAAATGCGATCGCACAGTTCTGACTCTTTATCTATACCACAATTGCGATCACTCGCTTTTCTGAATCGCAATCCTGGTGCTTCCTTGTCTGAGGTAGCAGATCATTTAGGTGTCACCTGTGCTACAGCATCAACAACTATAGAAAAATTAGTCCAACGAAATCTGGTGCAACGGACAGATAATCCTCAAGAACGACGACGAGTAGTCCTGAATTTGACGAGAGAAGGAAAACTGCTTTTAGAGCAATCCCAGGAAAAAACTCGCGGAGAAATTGCGGAGATTCTGGAGGGTTTGACACCAGAGCAAGTATCACATATTGAATCAGGCTTGACTCTACTAAAAAATGTCTTCGAGCAAACAGAAACCAACTCACCATAACAATAAGGCTGCACAACACGATCCTTTGGCAGCCATGATATTTCGAGATTATCGGCTATTTACCATTGGGCGTGTAGTCCTCTTCACAGGTGGACAAATGCAGACCGTCGCGCTCGGCTGGGAGCTATATGAGCGGACAAATTCACCGATGGCGTTAGGTGGAATCGGTCTGGCGCAGGTTTTACCCATGATTGCCCTAACTTTGATTACGGGACACGTTGCTGATAAAAGCGATCGCAAAAAGATTACTTTATTGGCAATGCTGCTATTAATGTTTTGTTCTCTAACTTTAGCGGCTATTTCCTATTATCAAGGTGCAGTTTTTCTAATTTATGCTTGCTTATTATTAACAGGTGTAGCTAGGGCATTTCTCAAGCCTGCGGGTGATGCGCTGATGTGGCAGTTAATACCGATGAGTGCTTTTACCAATGCAGCGACTTGGAATAGTAGTAGTTTTCAATTAGCGTCGGTAATTGGTCCAGCTTTGGGAGGATTGAGTATTGCTGTTTTTAAGAGTGCGACGGGAGTATATATATTATCGGCGATCGCTGCACTATCATGTTTTTTCCTCACCGCAGCCATTAAACCCCAAAAAACCAACTTTAAGAAAGAACCAATATCCCTGAAAACCCTAGCTGCTGGGGCTGAATTTGTTTGGAATAATCAACTCATTCTCGCAGCTATCACCCTAGATTTATTTGCTGTTTTGTTGGGTGGTGCAGTGGCATTATTACCCGTTTTTGCTAAAGATATTTTGCACGTTGGGCCTGTGGAATTGGGCTATTTACAAGCAGCCCCATCAATAGGTGCATTGATTATGGCAGCATTGTTGGTATATTTGCCACCTATCCGCAAAGCTGGGCCAGCCTTACTTTGGTCTGTGGTTGGGTTTGGGATTGTGACAATTATTTTTGGGTTATCTCGTTGGGTGTGGTTGTCGTTGTTGATGTTGGCATTAAGTGGGGCGTTAGACAGCATTAGCGTGGTGATTCGTCATACTTTGGTGCAAATTCGCACTCCTGACCATTTGCGGGGTCGTGTTGCGGCTATCAATAGTGTATTTATCAGTGCTTCTAATGAGTTGGGGGGTTTTGAGTCTGGTTTGACTGCGGCTTTATTTGGACCGGTGTTTTCTGTGGTTGGTGGGGGTATTGGAACGATTTTGGTGGTGGTTGCTACGGCGGCGATTTGGCCGGAGATTAGGAAGTTGGGGGCGTTGCATGAGGATTTATAGGGGAAATAGTCTCACGCAGAGGCGCAGAGTCACAGAGAGGAAGAAGGAGTCTAAGGAATGAACTATTCATTACTTCTCTGGTTGAAAGTTGATGAATAATGAATTATATTAAAAATAATGCAATATAATATTGTGCATTATTGAGGTAATTTCATGAGTACCACGAGTTTTCGGCTTGATGATGACTTACAAGAGAAACTTGAGACCACTGCTAACCGTACTAAGCGTTCTAAAGGTTGGATAATTAATGATGCTCTTCGTCGGTATATTGAGCAAGAAGAACTTAAAGAAAGGATATTGGCAGAAACTCAAGAAGCTTTAGCTGATATTGAAGCCGGTCGTGTAGTATCAGGAGAAGAGGTGATGAAATGGTTGGAAACTTGGGGAACTGCTGCGGAAACTAAGGCTCCTTTGCTATGAAATTAGAGTTTTCGGAAAGTGCAGTTCAAGATTTGATTCGGCTACGGGAGTTTATCGCAGTTCATAATCCCAAAGCGGCAGAACGCATATCTCTGCGGCTGCGACAAGCGATCGCAAAAATTGTACTGCATCCCGATATAGGGCGTTCTATACCGGAGTTTGAAAATGTCCGTGAACTTGTAGCTGGTGATTATGTTGTGCGATATTTACGTCTTGAGGATGCGATTTTTGTATTAAGAATATGGCACGGTAAGGAGTTTCGTGATTTTGGGTAAAAACTGAAACTAGATAGAGACTATACGGGCTTTTTATGCGAAAGTTAATCCAAGTATTTTGGAAGTCTCTGCTCTACCTTAGTAAGTATGGCGTTGTTGGTCAATTTCTGCAAATATTTCTGTTAAATCTGGTTGATTTTTCCACGTGCCAAATAAGTTATTTAATTTAGCTAATCTTTCCTCTTCTGTTAAATGTAGTTTTGGTTTTGGTATTTGCTTTTCAATAAATTCTAAGTCAATTATTATTTCTGTTCCATCTGGAATGTTATTAATTTGTTCTAATAACTCAATATTTTGACCGCGTTTTATTCCTCTAACCTTCATGTTGATTTATCCTCATAATCTGATTATTTATTCTTGCAGCAATGCTTGAAAACGTTCATCATTGCGGATATTGTCATTAGAACTAATTGCTAAAATACCCACATTTCTATTTTTGTAATCTTGTCCTAATTTTGCTAATTCAAATTTGATATGTTGCACAAAAGGACAATGACGACTAACAAATATAACTACTAATACTTTTTTATCAGCAAAATTTGCCAATGAAATCGTTTTACCTGAAACCACATCTGGGAGAGAAAAATTTGGTGCTAAAGTTCCCAAAGGTAACATTGTCGAAGGTGTTAAAGCCATAAAATAAACGTCCTTTAATTTTCCAATTACAATTATTTAATGCTTTTAAACCTAAAACCTCTCTCCAAACCTCTCTCCTACAAGGAGAGAGGCTTTGATTTCCCCCCTTCCCTAAAAGGGAAGGGGGTTAGGGGGTTAGGTTAAGCTGCTACAAGATTGGGAATATATGCCGCAGAATCTCCTTTAATGGCTTGACTATATTTACCGTCAATACCTAAAGGAAGATCACCAGCAATGGTTACACGCTGCACACGACGGGGTTGATCTCCATAATCAGCAACGGCATAATGTTGAGTAGCGCGGTTATCCCAAAACGCTACATCCCCAACTTGCCAACGCCAACGCACTGTATTCTCAGGTCGTGTAATATAAGATTGCAACAAGCGAATAATATCGGCTGATTCAGTGGGAGATAAACCGCAAATTTGACGCACAAAACCACCAATAAACAAACCTTTTTCCCCAGATTCAGGGTGAATTCTCACCACTGGATGCAAGGTTTCATACACTGTTGAAGTAAAAACATCTCGGTAAGATTTCACTTCTTCAGGTATATCAAAAGCTGTGGCATAATCATAAGCATTGCTATGTACAGCCCAAAGTTTGTCAGCTAAATTACGCAAATGCTCCGGTAAATCTTGGTATGCAGTCACCGAATTTGCCCAAATAGTATCCCCTCCTGCTGGGGGAATTACCAATGCCCGCAAGACCGAGCCAAGGGGCGGACGATCTACAAATGTAACATCGGTGTGCCAGTTATTCGCACGGGCAACAGTGCGGCTATAATCTAAATCCAATACTTCTGGATGTCCAGGAAGTGATGGAACTGTGGGATGTGCAGTAGTGATTTCACCAAAACGACGCGCAAAATTTATTTGTCCATTAGCATCAAGTTCTTGTCCACGGAAGAAAATAACTTTATATTGAACCAAAGCTTTTCTAATTTCGTTGATGATTTCATCACTGAGATTTTCAGCTAGATTAACACCTTTAATTTTTGCACCGATGCGTCCAGCAATGGGTTTAACTTCTATGTTTTGATAACTCATAAATCTGTGTTCTCAAGTTAGGAATAGTTAAATGCAGCGTTTGACTAAGCAGCGACAGGCACAGGAGCAGCAAATTTAGCATATCGCTCAATATAGAACTCTTTGGAGTGAGCGATCGCCTTTACAGATTCACGTTCTTTAAGCGCGTGTTTCCACTGTTTCAAACGAGTGAATTCAGCAGGGATACCAAAGCCACGATAATGTTTAAGAGCAGCCCATCTTTCAAACCAGGGGAAAAAGGTAAAATCAACCAAACTGATAGATTCACCAAACCAGTAGGGACCATCTCCCGAAAGTTTTCCTAAACCTTCATTTTCAATAAATTCTAGATGTTTGTAGAGTTCTTGTTTAGCTTCTTCTTGTTTTTGGAAATCTGGACTGCGTAACAGAGTAGAAAAAGCAGGAACTAATCTAGTATTAGCAAAATCTATCCAAATTCGAGCCTGAGCTTTTGCAATGGGGTTACTAGGTAAAAGCGGTGGGTTAGGAAACACTTCATCCAGATATTCATTAATAACTGCTGATTCCCAAATTCGATTTTCCCCATGAGTAATTGCAGGTACTTTTCCATAGGGAGAAACTTTTGTAAAACCTTCTGGTTTATTCTGCAAATCAATTTCAATCAAATCAAAATCAATACCTTTTTCTTGAAGTACCAAGCGGGTACGGTGAGCATAAGGACAAACAACCGCACTATAAATCTTAATGTCAGCCATGTTTAAATTCCTTAGTAAATGAGGATTTGTGTTTGGGAAATTTGTTGACATCAAAAACCCAAATCTTAAATAGACATCTGGTGGTAATTTAATGTGCGTGGTTTGAAACCCTTGTAGAGACGTTCCGGCGGAACGTCTCTACCATATTTCCGGAGAGGTCTATTGAGTTTCTGCAAAGGTTGAAAACTATATAAACTTACACAAATGCTTTCTCACACAGTCCTTTTCGACCTAGATGGAACTCTAACTGATCCTAAACTGGGGATTACTCGCTGTATTCAGTATGCCTTATCGGAGCTTGGTTATAAACCACCAGATGCTAATGAATTGCATTGGTGTATTGGACCACCACTGAAAAGTAGTTTTTCCCAGTTATTGCAAACCTCTGATGACACATTGCTGGAGGAGGCAATTTTACTCTATCGTAGTCGCTTTTCTACAATTGGGTTATTTGAAAATTCACTTTATTCGCAAATTCCCGAAACCCTAAAAATTATTCGTGCTGCTGGTTATCAGACTTTTGTAGCCACTTCTAAACCTCAGATTTATGCTACGCGCATTATTGAATATTTTGATTTAGCACCTTTGTTTGATGGTGTTTATGGTAGTGAGTTAGATGGTAATAGAAGTGTGAAAGGTGATTTAATTTCCTACATTATAGACATCGAAAGCCTTTTAACTTCTACTGTCGTTATGGTAGGCGATCGCTCTCATGATATCATCGGAGCTAAGAAAAATAATATTGCTTCAATTGGTGTGACTTATGGCTATGGAAGTAGGGAGGAATTGGAAACTCATAAAGCTGATTTAATTGCTGATTTTCCAAAGGAAATTCCTACATTACTGCCTTTGATTTGATTAAGATAGCAAATTTAAACCTATTTATTAACAGCTAATTCCTAGCTTAAAATCTGAAGTTTAGTTTCATCAAATACCAAACCTCGACGGGCAAAATATTTATGAATGTTGATTTGTACAAATAAATCTTTGAGTTCTTCGGCAATTTCAGATGGAGGATTTCCTGATAAAGCAGTTGTAATTAAACGTTCTGCAATGTGAATTTCTCCACAGTCAATTGCTAGGGTTGCGGCACTACGATACAATATTGAACGAGTTGGTTCTGCTGCAAAATTATTTGTTATTAATTCTGCGGCTAATCGTTCTTTTTCAAATGCTTGTCGGGATAATTGGGAAGCTAAATCTAAGTTATTTCTAAGTTTAGCAACTTGTGCCATTTCGGCTAAATCCATAGCTTGTTGATGTAACTCTTGAATCTGACTCATTTTTTTACTATGAACGCTAAAGGATTACTAAATTCAACTACCACGATGTAAGCTGGGAGTGTGCCATCTGTGGGGCTGACTTGCTCAAGTTTCTGTTTAATTCTAGCTTTTATTCGGCTGTCGTCGCCTTTACGGATACCGGAAACTTCCAACCGCACTGCATTTTGAAATGGCAACTCATTGTTATCGCCTTTTTGACCTAACCAATAATCAAATCCTGTTCCTCTGCGAGAGCGTTCAATAACTGTATAGTCCGTAAGTTCTTGTATAATTAAAAAAGCAATTCCATAAGCTGCCTGTTCTGTAGTATATTCGCTATCGTTCCAACAGCGTAGCATTTGGTCTGTTACCTCTTGCCAATATAGTTTAAAAACAGAGGTAAACTCTCCTTTGACTGTGAGTTCTATACCCTGAATATAACCTTGATTGTTTAAACAAACAGCACAGGCTTCTGCTAATGTTGCACCAAAGGCTGGAGTAATAGCGGGTAATCCTTGTTCAAGTTTGGTAATTACCAATTCTTTCGAGTTTGAATTCATCAGTTAATGAAGATTTTAGTCTTGTTGACAGCATATCACACTTATGTTAGTATAATTAAGTTTATATGTTTAGGTATAAAATATGTCAGAAAATAAAGAAGAACGTTTGGATATTGCAAAAAAATTCAAAGAGATAATACAAGAGATTGACCCAGAAGATTTGATACAGTTTATTGATGATAATTGGACTTTGAATTTAATAGATATAATAGATAGTCTTTGTGAAAAAGGAAGAAAAAAGAATTTACAGTTGGAAGATGAAGTAACTAGACTGAGTTTAGAAGTAACATATAGAAATTCAACAGATTCTAAAGAATAGAAATTAAAAAGTCCTCTAATACTCTCTTGTTTAATGAATTATTAAAAAACTGTAAAACGCTTGCGGTAAAGCAATTTTATTTTTGATACCACAAGCGGTTTTTTATTTTTTTTCTCATCGCTAATATTTACCCTTACTATAAAATCAATGGACAATTTTTCTGTTTTGATACAAACAAATATTTTATCTTCTACATTACGTAGTATAGCAAGTCTAAAAAATCTTCTTATTCCACCACTGATTGTTATTTATTATTTGTTGAAGTTCATTTATCTCTTCTTGCAATTTTCTGACCTTATCATCTCTAACTGATTTTTTAGATAATATTTGTATAGCTAATTGAAATTCAGAAATAGCATTCTTATATTTTTTCAGACTTTTGTAGATGTTACCCTTCAAGATATAGGCATCAGAATAGCCACGATTTATTTTTACTAACTCATCAAGACTTTCTATAGCTAGGTTCATATCGCCCTTGCTAGTATATGCCCATGCTCTCATATAATAGCTATCACAGTACCCAGGGAATTTTTGAATTACAGTGGTATAATCATCTATCGCTTGATTATAACCTCATATTTGGTTGATCCTGTCAATGCGTAAGTCCTAATTTCTTTGTTTTCTACCTAGTTCTAGTTTAGCAAAAATCTAAGCCTTCGTAAGTTGGGAAAATTATTTTCATTTATTCAATACCTGTACTGTGGAGTTTTCATACTTATATTTTAAGCTACTTTGCTTTTACTCAATAGTTAAATACAAGTACGTTTGTCCTATATATTTTATTCAAATTGAGCGATCGCGTTCTGCCCACCAGAGGCGAGATCGCCCACTCTGCATACCCTTAGACTCATCAAATACTTAGAATCTCTAACAATTAGCTGCCAACAAATTTAGTTCACCATATTTTTTCTTAAAAGGTACTTGCTTTTTCATGAGAGTTATGAGATTCTACTATTAATCTACGATAAACCAATCGAGATATAGTAGTTTAATCGGCAACCCACCACTAACACTAATGCCTACAACTATGGCTAAGGAGTTGAAAAAGCTTTCCCAACAAATAAATATGCAGTAGTCACATTGATATATATGACAACTGCCATACCAGAAAATTTTTATCATCCTATATCCATGTAGTAAAAAATATTACTTAGATTCTGATATGGGCAAACAACAAAAACAACTAAGACTTGGTGCATTTTTACCCGGAGCAGGTCAGCACGTAGCAGCTTGGCGACACCCCCAAGCACAGAGTCATGGCGCTCTCAACTTTGAGCATTATAAACAGATAGCTCAGACAGCCGAGCGTGGTAAATTCGACGCATTTTTTCTCGCCGACGGTTTAGCCTTACAACATCGTCCTGGTGCAGAAGGTCGTACAGCCTTCGGTGGAGACTTTGAACCCGTCACCCTATTTTCAGCTTTGTCTGCGGTGACAGAAAAGATTGGTTTTATCGCCACTGCCTCTACCACCTATGAAGATCCGTATATTCTCGCACGCAAATTTGCTTCCTTAGATCATATTTCTGGGGGACGAGCCGGCTGGAATGTGGTGACAACAGGTAGTAGTGAAGCCGCCGGGAATTTCGGTCTAGAAGCCCATCCTATTCATGCAGAACGGTACATCCGCGCCCACGAATTTATTGATGTAGTCAAAGGTCTTTGGGATAGTTGGGAAGATGACGCTTTTGTCCGTGATAAAGAAACAGCTTTTTACTACGACCCCAATAAAATACATCAACTTAACCATAAAGGCAGATTTTTTTCTGTACGCGGACCATTAAACATCGCCCGTCCGCCCCAAGGTTATCCTGTAATTGTACAAGCAGGTTCTTCTGAAGATGGTAAAGAACTGGCTGGTAAAACTGCCGAAGTTATATTTACTGCTCAACAAACCCTAGAAGATGCTCAAGCCTTCTATGCAGATGTTAAAGGTAGATTAGCAAAATATGGACGTACTCCGGATCAACTCAAAGTTATGCCCGGTGTTTTTCCAGTGGTGGGACTAACAGAAGCAGACGCAAAAGCCAAATATCAGGAATTACAAGATTTAATTCATCCCCAGGTTGGTTTAGCTTTATTACAAGGACTGATAGGGACGGATCTTTCTGCCTATCCTCTGGATGAACCACTACCAGATTTACCAGAAACCAATGATAACAAAAGCCGCCAGGCCTTATTAATTGATATTGCTCGCAAACACAATTTTACCATTCGAGAGCTTTATCAATGGATTGCGGGAGCGCGTGGTCATTGGACAATTATCGGGACACCAGTACAAATTGCAGATCAACTAGAAAGCTGGTTTGTCAATGATGCTGCTGATGGCTTTAATATTATGCCTCCTTATCTTCCTGGTGGATTAGATGATTTTGTTGATTTAGTAATTCCTGAATTACAACGTCGGGGATTGTTCCGTACTGAGTATGAAGGTACAACTTTGCGTGAAAATTTGGGGTTATCTCGTCCAGTTAATCAATTTCAACAGGTATTAGCAGCAGTCTAAGTAATTGGCACTACGGAAGAAGATTTATCAATTGATAATTGACAATTGACAATTGTTTCATTCAAGGTTTAAAACCTCCCCTTTCAAGGGTAAAAAATCAAAAAATATCGTCAGCACAGACGTTAAAAGCCTACCGGAGTCCATGCAAACTATCGGAAAGTTAAGCTTGTTTAAAAGACAAGAATCTTCAATCTCACGTATTAAACCCAAGTCAAAATCAACAGCACGTTCTCCCACAGATCCCTGATTTTTTGAAAATTCATAATTTTTAGATTCTGCAATTGTTTGAGAAGTCAGGGATCTAAATTGTCTTGTAACTTTTCTAAGGAAAATATGAGTAAATATAGCAAGTTGAAAAGCTCTCCCTCCGCCGCAGTTAGAGCCAATCTCGATTATCCTGTCATTGATACTGATGTTCACACTAATGATTTTACTCCTGCCCTTGAGGATTATATTGCTCACTACGGCGGTGTGAAACTAGTAGATGAATTACGCAAAGCTGAATCTTCTCGTCTTAATCCCAAGAGTGAAGGTAAAGACTGGTATCAACAAACCCCAGAAGAACGTCAGAACAACCGCACAATTCGCTCCCCTTGGTGGGCTAGAGTTACCCGCAATACTTTAGATTTAGCTACCTATACTCTCCCTGCATTACTTTATGAACGTCAAGCGGAGCAAGGATCAGACTATTCGGTATTATTTCCCAATAATGCCTTAGCTGCGGCTGGTGCAAGTAAGGAGAATCGTCAATTATTGCAACGGGCGATTAATCACTATCATGCCGATATTTACCGCAAATATAGCGATCGCCTAACTGTAGTAGCTGGTATCCCCATGACTACTCCCCAAGAAGCGATTGAAGAGTTAGAATTTGCAGTAAAAACACTGGGGTTGAAAGTTGCAAATATTCCTGGTGGTGTGAGACGGCCAATTAAGGCGATAGCTGATAAATACCCAGCCGATCAATTCCCAGAAATTGGCAAATATGCCTCTTACATTGACTTCTTTGGACTAGATAGTGAATATGACTACGATCCCTTCTGGGCTAAAGCCGTTGAGTTAGGTGTACCCATCACCACCCATTACGGTAGTCAAGGATGGACTGGACGATCCTCCATTAGTAACTACATGAACAACCATATCGGTCATTTTGCCGATGGTTCTCAAGCGTTTGCGAAAGCATTGTTCTTTGGTGGTGTAACTAGACGCTTCCCACAATTGCGTGTTGGTATGCTCGAAGGTGGTGCAGACTGGGGCGCTCACGTCTACATTCATTTGGTAGATCGTTTCTCCAAACGGAGTTTAGAAGGACTGCAAAACTATAATCCAGATTTAGCTAATCCTGATGAGTTGTTCGAGTTGTTTGCAGAGTATGGTGGAGAAATTACTCAAGGACATTCCCTCAGCAAAGAAGAATTGACTAAGAGTGTATTGGGAGCTTCTTTTAACCGTCACAGTCGTTCACCAGTGGGTAGTGAATTGGAAGATTTTGGTGCAGCAGGGATTCAATCAATTGAAGATATCCGCGATCGCTGGGTGAACAGTTTCTTCTTTGGTTCTGAATCTGATGATCGCACCATTGCAGCCGCATTCAACGATAAAGCCAACCCCTTGGGAGTCAAGCTTAACGCCATTTACTCCTCCGATGTTGGTCACTGGGATGTACCCGATCTCACCGCACCTTTAGCTGAAAGCTGGGATTTGGTCAGAGAAGGGGTAATTTCTGAAGCTGACTTCAAAGCCTATGTATTTGGCAATCCTTATAAATTCTACACCGAAGCCAACCCTGATTTCTTCAAAGGTACAGCAGTAGAATCCAAACTACCTAAGACCGAATCTCAAGTAGAGAACAAAACATTGGTAGGTGTGTAAATGACTTTGTGAGTAGCTATAGAGACGTTATATATAACGTCTCTACATTCATTTCCTAATGCTTATGTTTTGCTAACTTCAACGCCGACAAGAAGAGAATGATACCCAAAATTACATATAAGGAAGAACTTGCTACATACCTCAAAATACTGCTGCCAATAAATGCTCCCAGTATTGAACCAAAAACCATAAAAATAATGAATCTTTGCTCTGATTTCACTTCTTTTAATCTTTGCTGACTTCTATATTTATATAGACCCATGATGATTGTGGGAATGCTGATCGCCAGACTCAAACTTCCTGCTAATTTAATGTCAATTGCAAACACCATAATAATTGTAGGTATAATCAATTCACCACCTGCGACACCAAGCATACTGCTGAATATCCCAATCACAATTCCTGCCACAAAACCGATAATAATTTTGAGTAAATTTGGAAATTGCCAACTTTGAAAACTGAAAATAAAATTATGTCCAATTAATACAAAACTAATAAAAAATAGAAAACATACAACAACTCGATTTAAAGTTTTTTCGTTGATTTTCGTGGTATAGTTAACCCCAACATAAGAACCAATCAGAGAACCTGCCAAAATATTAATGATTACGGTCAGGTTTGAAAAAACATTCTCAACTCCAATAGTGCCACTCCGAAAAATGAAGGAAAAAGTGACACTAACGAGGCTGACCATGAGATTAATAATAATTGCTTGTAGGGTTCGATAGTTAAAAATGCTAACTAAAACTGGTAGGCGAAATTCTGCACCACCTAAACCAATTAGTCCACCAAGAATCCCGACTAAAGCACCCCAAGCAAACGCCCAAATATTCCGCATTTAAATCTTCACACCCATAACAAAAACTGGATTATGTGCAATTCTATAACTTTACCATTAATCCTCAAGGAAAAACTCCAGGCAAAGAGTTATATGATGTGTTAATAGTATGCGATCCTCACGTAATTGTAATAAGTGTCAAAGATATTCAACTTAAGAATACAGATGATCCAAGTGTTGATTGGAAACGCTGGCAACGAAAAGCTATTGAAGATTCAATAAAGCAGATTAGAGGTGCTATTCGATGGCTTGAACAAGCTGAGTACGTTGTTCAGAAAGACGGATCTCAGGGTTTAAAGCTTCCATTAATGAGTACAAGAATTTATCACCGTGTGGCAGTTGCTTTTGGAAAAAGTGAGCTTCTCGCTAGATGTTTCGCTTCGCTTTGTCAGTTCAATGAATGTTTTACAGTGATTGGTATGTTAATTGTATATATACGAAAACACAACTTCATAAATCTATAATATTACCAAATCATCCCCCAATTCAATATAAAACCCTTTAAAACATCTTCCCCCGAAACAGTAGCAGGAGATTCCAAAACCTCAACCTCCTTACCTGGTCTATAAATCTCCACTTGACGAGATTTACGATTAATTAATCTTCCTCAGTTAAAGCATCCCATTTTTCTAACTTAATCCAAGAAGCACTAGGAGAACGAATAGCACCATTTGGTAAAACAAAACCGACATCAGAACCAAAAACTAGACCTTGTGATTTATCATCGTTCCAATTTGCTAATTGGGAAGTTAAACCAGCATTAATATTGCTATTTATTCCACCCAATAAAGGTTTTAATATCAGACTACCATCAACATTACGTTCAAATTTGATTAATTCATTGATTTGACATAAATCAAAAAATTGATTATCTGTTATTTGAATTGATGGAGGTAGATAGAGAGTTATAAAATCCATATTTCTTCTAAACCAATGTCAACTCCATGAAAAATATCTTTAGCAGACATACATATCTATCATTATATTGCTGATTCTATAATTAGATTACCAGGAAGCGATCGCACCCCAACATCCCTAAAACAGCGATCGCATTCCCAAACCCCCAAACAGCGATTCCTACGGAGCGCTTCGCTATCGCATTTCCCAAACCTCAAAACACTGATCGCACTCCCCAAACCCCCAAACAGCGATTCCTACGGAGCGCTTCGCTATCGCACTTCCCCACATCCCCAAAATAGCGTATAGTAAAATTAGGCTTAAATCTATAAATAAGCAAAAAATGTATGTCTAATTATCAAGAATTGTTAGAGCAAGCTAAAAATTTGACTCCTGAAGAACAGCTTAAATTGGTTGAAAATTTATCTATCTTAATTCGTCAACAATTGAAAATGACATCAAAACCAAAGCGTAGTATTTTAGAGTTGCGTGGTTTAGGTAAGGAAATTTGGGGGAATATTGACGCTCAGGAATATGTTAATCAGGAGCGTGATTCATGGAATGGTTAAATAAATTACAGGGTAAAATATTAGGTTTAGATACTGCACCGCTAATTTATTTTATAGAAGAAAATCCTAGTTATTTAAAAGCTACAGATGCTTTTTTTACAGCAATGTATAGAGGTGAGTTTAGTGTTGTCACCTCGGTTTTAACTATATCAGAAGTTTTAGTTTATCCTTTACGTGCGGGAAATACAATATTAGCTCAACAATATCGTGATATTCTTTTCAATTCTCAAGGTTTAACAACTATTGAAGTTTTACCAGATATTGCTGAAAATGCAGCTAAACTAAGAGCAGATTACAATTTAAGAACACCGGATGCTATTCACATGGCTACTGCTATTTATGGAGGTGCGTCTTTTTTCTTAACCAATGATATGCGTTTACCTTCTTTACCAGGGTTAACAGTGTTGGTTTTAAATCAGTTGATGAGTTAGGTATTTTTAAATATAGCGATCGCACTCCCCACACCCCTAAACAGCGATTCCTACGGAGCGCTTCGCTATCGCACTCCCAACATCCCCAAACAGCGATTCCTACGGAGTGCTTCGCTATCACATCCCCACATAGCAAACATCTTCAAAATTAAACTTGTGATACGTGAATCAATGTTTTATAATTGTTATAAATTTTGCTACTTAAATACTAATAATCTTAGCTTTAACGCCAAAGCTTATGCTGGAAAAAACTATAAAACAACCTATTCGCTTGGTTGCATTGGATACAGAAGTCTTTGATAAAGCAAACTTTAATTTTCAGTCTAAAATCTTCCAAAAGTTAATAGAGCTAGTTAGGGCTGAAAAGATTTCTATATATTTAACTACGATTACACATCAAGAAATTAGTGAGCATATTCATAGAAAGGCAAAACAAGCAGCATCAGGTTTCAAAAAGCTCCATAAAGATTTTCGCGAACAAGCCAAAATTATCTATTATTCATCTAAATATCAAAAATTACTAAATTTAACATTGGAAGAAGAGGAACTTATGAATGAATTACGAGAACAGTTTAGTGATTTTATTGAAAAATCACAAATAGAAATACTAAGTATTAAAACTGTTTCACCAGAAGATATTTTTGCTAAATACTTTAAAAGTATTGCTCCATTTCATAATGGTCAAAAGAAGCACGAATTTCCAGATGCATTTGCTCTAGCTGCCATAGAAGAAAAGGCTAAAAAGGAAAATAGAAAAATATACGTTATTAGTGGAGACAAAGATTGGCTGGAAGCTTCTAATCAAAGTGAACACTTAATATATAAAGAAAGTATTGATAAATTGTTGGAAGATATTATAGCACAAGAAAGTGATGAAATTGATTTGTGCTACGAAATCTTTGAAGATAATCTGGAAGAGATAAAAGAAGAAATATCAAGCATTTTTATTGAGGGAGAATTTTCTCTCAGCGATGATTTTGCTTATGGCTACCTTGAGCCAGGTAGTGAGTATATAGAAGTCGTGGTAGATGTAATAAACATTATTGATAAATCCATTGTAGATATAAATAATCAAGAAGTTGAATATCCTATAATTACATTCGAGCTAAAAATTGATATTAGTTATACTGCTCATATTAGCTATGATAGTACCGAATATGCTTTTTGGGATAGTGAAGATCATGCTTATTATAATATTCAAAATGTCACAGAAAAATTAAAGCAAAAGATTGTAATATCTGTTGAATTAGAAATTCTATTATTTAGAGATGAATTACATCATTTATGTTTTAATGCTATTGAGAATGTTGATTTAGACACAAATGGATCTATTGGAACTATTGTGTTAGTAGATGAAGGATTTGAAGAGAATCAAGAGGAATTGGATTCTTGTTTTTCTCCTGATGAGTATGATGATAATTAATTCTCTAATTTATAGTGGGTTGAAATATTAAATCTCAGTTTACTTAATATAGATTAAAAAATTGACATTATGGATACCATGTGTCTATATTATATATATCACATCCATAAACCTGATGAATTATTCTTGTCATAATCCCATTTAAGAGGATTATTAATAATATATTCTCTAATGTTATCCACAGATCCATCAGCACGAATAATTTTATCAAAAAATCGCTGCTGCCAAGCAAAATTAGGATAACCATTCATCTTACACCAACGGGTGACAGCAGCTTTATATGACCTAATAATTACACTCAAAGAACCTGCTTTTGGGGACATTTTCGACAAATTTTGATAAACATCTGTATCGTCAAAATCATCACCCGATTTTGTGGAATTATCATCCACATCCGATTTTGTAGAGACGTTCCATGGAACTTCTCTACATTGGAAAATTTCTTTAGATTCAGGATTATCAATTACAATAATTCCGTGTACATGATTAGGCATAATCACATAAGCATCTATATATGTATTTTTAGAATGTTGAGGAATTTCAGCCCAAAATTTTTGTGCTATTTGACCAATTTTTGATAAATGAACTTGACCATTTACAACATCACCAAATAACCATTCACGCTCATAAGTGCATATCGTAACAAAATACCAACCGTTTTGTGAATAATCCCGATTTGGTAATCTCGTTGATTCAACTCTATATTTATTTTTGAATAATGTCATTGTTTTATATGACGTGAAAAATTGTGATTTATAAAAATGTGGGTTATGTAATTTGTAACAAATCACCTACAACATAATAAAGAAATCACCCAAAATGTAGAGACGTTCCATGGAACGTCTCTACACAATTAATGCAACGTCTCTACAAAATCGGATGATAGTTATTCTATACCCTCAATCCGATTCTCAACCTCCTGATACAACTCTCTCAACCTGTCTAAATTCTCCTCACTTGTTTCCCAATAACCGCGACCATTCACTTCCAACAAAGTAGAAACAATCTTGCGGAAAGAATGAGGATTGAGATTCATGAGACGCTTCTGCATTTCCTCATCTTTGATGAAAGTTTCGTTCGTGTCCTCATAAACCCAGTTATCCACAGCACCAGCAGTTGCACTCCAACCAGTGGTATTTACCAACCGCTTGGAAAGTTCGCGCACACCTTCATAACCGTGAGACAACATCCCCTCATACCATTTGGGGTTTAACAACTTAGTCCGCGCATCCAAACGCACAGTTTCCGATAAACTTCTCACCTGTGCATTCGCGGTAGTTGTATCTGCAATGTAAGATGCAGGTTTCTTACCATCTGCACGCAGACTTGCAACTAATTTAGTGGGGTCAGAGTCAAAATAATGGGAAACATCAGTTAAACTGATTTCCGAAGAATCAAGATTTTGGAAAGTTGCATCGGCAGTTTTCAAAGTGGTTTCAAAAATCTGCCGAGACTCATCCATCACACCGGGGTTATCAGAATTGAAGGAGAAAGATTTCCGCTTCAAATACATTTCCTGTAACTCAGCTTCACTATCCCAAGTGCTATTCTCCACCGCCAGGTTAATATTAGAAGAATAAGAACCAGAAGCATTAGAAAATACACGGGTTGCAGCTTGACGCAGATTTATGCCCATTTCCTCCGCTTGTTTCAAAGCGTGCTTGCGGACAAAATTCATTTCCAAAGGTTCATCAGCTTCAGCAGCCATTTTCACACCTTGGTCAAGCAGGTTCATTTGGTTAATGAACAGGTCGCGGAATACACCAGAACAGTTAATTACAACATCAATTCTAGGTCTTCCCAACTCTTCTAAAGGTATCAATTCCAACTTGTTCACCCGTCCCAAAGCATCGGGAACAGGACGCACTCCCACCATCCACATAATTTGGGCGAGGGATTCACCGTAGGTTTTGATGTTATCTGTACCCCAGAGGACACAGGCGATAGTTTCTGGCCAGTTGCCATCATTTTCCGACTTATTCCGTTCTAACAACCTATCAACGACGATTTTCGCAGATTGAACGGCGGCGGAAGTGGGGATAGATTGGGGATCTAAGGCGTGTATATTTTTACCTGTGGGTAATACGTCTGGGTTACGGATGGGGTCGCCACCGGGGCCCGGTAGGATGTATTCACCGGCTAAACCTTGGAGAAGTCCACCGAGTTCGTTATCTGCACAAACTTGTTTTAAGCAGAATTCCAAATATTCAAACAGGGGTTTTAACGCAGAGGTGTCAACGTTGTTAAAACCTGATTGATACAGAGATTCTACCCAAGGTTCTTTTTTACCCATGTTGAAGAAATTCAACTTGGAAACCAGGGAAACTCTACCTTCTGCGTCAATTTGTTCTTGGACTAATGCTGTAACTGCTGCACGGGTAGCGAGGGTGATATCTTGTAATAGTTGCACATCTGCCAAAATGCCGGCATCGTTACTTCTGTAGATATCTTCAATGTTGCGTCCCAGACTTCTAGCGATAATGCTGGGTAGACCGATGATATTATCTTCTTCACGATCTAAACTAGCAATATTTACCAAAGTTGCGATCGCTTCTTCGGCAGTAGGAGGTTTACCAATTATGTGCAGTCCACAAGGTAACAAGCGCGATTCAATCTCCATCAACCGCCGATAAACGCTACCGACAATATTATCCCGTTCTTCCGAGGACATATCCTTAGAATCGGTTTCTGGTAACTCAATATCCTTGTCTAAGTTGACAATACGGCATTTATCCATGATGGAATTGACAATAGAAACGCCGCGTCCCGTGTCTTTCAAAGTTTGGTAAGAAGCAATTAACTCGCTGAGTTCCTTCAAACCTTTGTATAAACCAGCATTTTCCGCAGGTGGTGTCAGGTAAGAAATTGTTTCGGCATAACTGCGACGTTTGGCAATTGTGGCTTCACTGGGGTTATTCGCTGCGTAATAATACAGATTCGGAATTGAGCCAATTAGTTGATCTGGGTAACAATCACCAGACATTCCCATTTGCTTACCGGGCATAAATTCCAATGAGCCATGTGTCCCAAAGTGTAACACAGCATCAGCGCCCCAAATCCGTTCTAGGTAGGTGTAATAAGCTGCAAAACCGTGGTGAGGACTTGCGGAACGGGAGAATAACAACCGCATGGGGTCGCCTTCATAACCAAATGTTGGTTGGACACCAATAAATACATTACCAAATTGTTTCCCGTAAATCAACAGATTTTGTCCATCGCTGTTTAAGTTTCCGGGAGGTGGTCCCCAGTTTTCTTCTAAGCGTTGGGAGTATGGTGTCAGTGCTTCATATTCTGGCACGGACATTTTGTATGCGATGTTGAGTTCAGGACTGTTGTATTGTGCTTGTGCGTCGTGGATGACTTGTTCTAGCAACTCTTGGGGAGTTTCGGGAATGTCCTGCACGTCGTAACCGTTATTTCTCAGTCCTTTCATGACTTCATGGATAGAACCGAATACGTCTAAATATGCGGCTGTTCCTACGTTTCCTTTATCGGGTGGGAAGCTGAAAACGGTAATAGCGACTTTTTTGGTTAATTTGGGTTTACGGCGCAGATTTGCCCATTTTAACGCTCTTTGGGCGACTATTTCGACTCGATCTTGTAAAGCGATCGCTTTCCCAGTTGCCCCATCTTTACCTGATAATATAATCGGCTCAATTGCCCCGTCAAGTTCAGGTATAGCAATCTGTAAGGCTACTTGAATAGGATGTAACCCCAAATCGCTATCTAGCCATTCTTCGGTAGTTTGGAAGACCAAAGGCAACGCCACCATGTAGGGACGGTTGAGGCGTTTTAATGCTTCAATAGCTTTAGGATGATCTTGTCTAGCGGGTCCACCCACTAAAGCGAAACCAGTTAAAGATACTACCGCATCTACTAACTGTAATTTAGTTGTTGGTTCATAGAAGTAACTTTCTATTGGTTTAGAGAAATCCAAACCACCAGCAAACACAGGCAGAACTTTTGCCCCTAATGATTCCAATTCCTGGACAATTGCCACATAATGGGCATCATCGCCGGTCACTAGGTGAGTCCGTTGTAAAACCAAGCCTACACATGGTGCAAGGGGGTCTTTGAGATTTCGGGAAATATCCCTGCGGACAGCATACCAGTTTAGATATTCTCGCACATCCTCGAACATACTCGGTGCTAAGGGATGCCAAATACCCATATCGGGATAAACAACTGGTGCTTGATAGTCAGCAGCAGCTAATTTTTGTCTGTCTTCGCCTTTTAATACATATTTATCAGCCAGCATCAGCAAGAAGTTTTCCAGGTTTTCCGCTGAACCACCTAGCCAATACTGAAAACTGAGCATGAAGTTTCTCGCATCTTGTGCTTTTTCCATGGGTAGGAATTTCAGCACTTGGGGAAGTGTCCGCAATAACTTCAACATTCCGTCTTGGAAACCAGCGCCAGATTTCTCTTTACGCTTCTTCATGAAGTTGGCAATAACGCTCTTGGATTGTCCTAACTGCGCCAAGGAGAAGCTACCCATTTTATTCAGGCGCATCACTTCGGGCATGGAGGGGAAGACAACCGCTACATCTAGGTTATCACGATGGGGTTCAACGGCGGCAACTACTTTCTGTGCTAAGTCTTCTATAAAAATCAGAGAAGCAATGAATATATTAGCACTGGCTATATCACGTTTCAACTCCTCATAGTTTTCAGAGTTGCGTAGTTCTTCAATCAAGTATCCACTGATTTCAATCGCTAGGCTGGGATGATGGGCGTTAATTTCCCGTACCGCTTGAGATAAAGAACTCTGGTATTGAGACTCAAGTACAACATAAACGACTTTAATCAGATTGCGTCCGCGTAAATCGTCAGGTGCTATATGTCTAATTGTGGACTTGACCTGGGTGAACATTCAGATAAGCTCCTTTGAGGCGTGTTCTCGGAAGTTCATCACGGCTAATGCCGGTTTTCTCTTCCATTTTCTTCGGCAATTAAGAGTTTTTTACCAGAAAACTCTGACTCAGTGGGGGTTTTCTCCCCGAACTGAAACAAAATGATATAAAAAACGTAATCATTTTTGACAAATCTTAACAAATAACTAACATTCTCTCAGGTTTTTGTAAATTCTGTTTACATTGATATTCTGTTATTTAACTATATGGTTGTTTAATGGGTGTGGGGAAGGGTAGGGGTTTGTATGAAAATGAACCACGTTCCCGTAGCGTCCCGTAGGGATAGGCACGAAGAACACGAAGGAAGAAGAGAGGAAGGAAGAGGAACTAACCGCAGAGGCGCAGAGGCGCAGAGGACGCAGAGGTAAGAGAGTTCAAGAGAGTTTTTATGTAGGGTTTAATTTTCTCTGTTAAATACTCCATATAAAGATATAAAAAATCGGATTAATCATATAAAATAAGATATAAGATAGTTAAATTTTCTACCTAAATATTCAATGAGGATATGACTATGAATGCTTTAACTGTCAATTTAGAATCAGTAATAGAAATGACTGATGAGCAGTTTTTTAAGCTATGTCAAAAAAACCGGGAATTGAGATTTGAAAGAACAGCTAATGGGGATTTAATAATTATGCCACCAACGGGAGGAGAAACAGGAAATCGTAATGCGGGTATAACTGCTCAACTTTGGATTTGGAATGAACAAAATAAACAGGGTATAGTTTTTGATTCTTCTACTTGTTTTAAGTTACCAAATGGTGCAGACCGTTCTCCTGATGCTTCTTGGCTCAAGTTAGAAAGATGGGATGTTTTGACTGATGACGAAAAACAAAAGTTTCCTCCTATTTGTCCTGATTTTGTAATTGAGTTACTTTCTCCTAGTGATAGTTTGAAAACTACACAGGAAAAGATGAAGGAATATATAGATAATGGTGTGGGTTTGGGTATATTAATTAATCGGAAATCTCGTCAAGTGGAGATTTATAGACCAGGGAAGGAGATTGAGGTTTTGGAATCTCCTGCTACGGTTTCGGGGGAAGATGTTTTAAAGGGTTTTGTTTTGAATTTGGGGATGATTTGGTAAAATCATATAGGTATTTATTTAACCAGGTAAATGATTGTTGGTAATTTCAAAAACTTCATCTTTTGTAAAAAAAAAGTTGGTAAATGCAGGGTCTTTAGGTGATTTTCATAATCTCTAACTTAACAATTTTTACTTAGATATACAAAGCCTATTGTTTCGAGTTGATTCTACTATATGGAAGTTACTTTCCTCATTTCTATTCATCATTTGGAAATTCAAGGTAATCTAGGTCGTGGCGACAAGATTGATGATTTCACATTTTTATCTAATGATATTAATACCCTTAAAAAAATAATTCCTTCTGAATCCATTCCCATAATAGGAAAGTTAGAGTATGAGTCTCTTATGGACTCAAAACCATATGTTTACTCGGTTGAGAAATTACCTGAAGGTGTAAGTCCTCAAGAATTTCTTGTTCATAAGCTCTACTGTGTTCAATCACTCCTATCAGCGATATGGTTCTACGAAGATAATAATGTTGATTTTGAAATAGGTTTTTTGTTTTATGTAGTTGATGGAAGGCTAGGGGTAAGTAGTAATTTTCTAGCTACAAAGTACACAACATCTTCGGGGAAACAGAAAACATTAATTTTAAATCGGGATAAACTGAGGAGTATTAGACAGTTTTATCGAGAACACTTGGGTTCTGAGGGAGAATTATTTGGACATCCCTATTCAACTCAGTTAGTAAAAGGTAGAGCTAGAACGGCTCTAGCTTTGTATCACATTACAGGTGCTAGATTTGATCCTGATGTTGGATTAAAGGTGTCAAATTATTGCTCGGCTCTTGAGGCACTATTTTCAACCAGCCAAGCTGAGTTAGCTCATCAGCTTTCTGAAAGATTAGCTTTTTTTATTAGCACTTCAAGTGAGGAGAGGCTTAACATTTACAAACAAACTAAACAAGCATACACGGTGAGATCCAAAATAGTACATGGATCGACTATAAGGGAAAATGATATTGATAAAGTCAAGGAGTTATCTGAATTTTGCGATACCTCACTCAGAAAAGCTATGAATAAGATACTGTCTAGTCCTGATTTAAGAGCGATAATTGATGGCAGTCCTGAGAAACTTGATGCATATATAGTTGATCTTATTTTTGGTATTATTCAGTAAAAAGTTCAAACTGATTGGATCTATGGTTCGTTATTTCTTAAACTAGGAATTTTACAGATTAATCAATAATCAAGAATTGGTTTGTGGGAAATTGGAGATTATTTTTGTCAGAATCAGGATGTCCAGGATTAAAGGATTTTCAGGATATTATTTAATGATAGTTTGTAGGAAGTTGGGGACTATTTTTGTTGATTATGATTTGTGACAATTACAATATTTACTACCAACAAATAACCGATAAATTACATCCTGTACATCCTCAAATCCTGGATATCCTGATTCTGACAAAAATTATCTGCGTTCATCTGCGTTCACCTCTTAATCAATGATCAAAAATAAGCGATAGTAAAAAGTAGGCGATCGTTTAAAATTAGTGTAGTTGTGTGCGATCGCCATTTAGGCATAAGTTGGAATAGCGATCACCGAAAATTACGATTGATGATAATGCTCGTTTAATTTATGATCCTGATCATTATCAAGATGAAGATAGATTTATTTTATTAGGAATCAGTGTTTATTATCGCCTTTTAGTTGTTTGTCATTGTTATCGAGAAAATGATTCAATAATTAGGATTATTTCAGCCAGAAAAGCAAATAAACTAGAACAAAAACAATATCAGGAGTTCCTATGAGAGAAAATTATGATTTTTCTAAATCCGTTAAAAATCCCTATTCTAAACAGTTAAAAGAACAAGTTACAATTGATTTAGAAAAGGATGTTATTCAATACTTTGAAGAAATAGCTCAAGAAACAGGTATTTCTTATTTGAGTTTAATTAATCTTTATCTGCGTGAATGTATGGAAAACAAACGCAAATTATCGTTAATAGAAAGTAACCATTAAATCTGTATTTCCATCTGCGATCGCGAAGCGCGACCTAGTAATCGCAGTTTAAATGAAATCAATCACCTAGAGTGCGCTACCATTTATTTAGTCATTTTTAGGATCAGAATTAATTGTGACTACATCGCTCAACATCAACGAAGCCTTACTCAAAGAGGCGTTGGCACTTGACAATCAGGTGAACATTGATTCTTTAGTAGAAACAGCATTGCGCGAATATATTCAACGTCGTAAGCGGCTCAAAATATTAGACCTCTTTGGGACTATCGAGTATGACGAAAGCTATAACTATAAGCAGCAACGTCATCAAGCATGAGCATTATTGTTGATACTTCTGTTTGGTAACAGGCTTTACGTCGGAGAACACTACCTGATTCTTCCCCAGCAGTCACAATAAAAGCAGAATTTAATCACTGATGACCAAGTTGCCTTGCTAGGCGCGATTCGTCAAGAAATTCTTTCTGGAATCCGCAATTTTGAACAGTTTACCCGTCTGCGAGATTACCTCCGAGCTTTCCCTGATTTAGAACTCATGCCTGAAGACTACGAACTTGCCGCCGAGTTTTTCAATACCTGCCGCAGTAAGGGCATTCAGGGTTCAAATACTGATTTTTTGATTTGTGCAGTTGCTCATCGTCGAAGCTACAGCATCCTCTCCACTGACAATGATTTTCAGAATTTTCTAGTACATATGCCTATTATTTTATTGCCTGTTGAAGTATGAAACCCAACAAGTTTTCGTTTTTTCACTGACCTTATCTGGTGCGATTGAGGCATCTCTCAGGGAGAAATTTCTGTCAAACAAGAATAATTTTCGTGTAGTCTTTTATAAAGAAGCGATAGCTTGTTAGGGCTGTGGAGCATGATCGCATTTAGATCAATCATAATGATATTTACAGGATCAGAACTAAGGTTTCTTATCTGTTCCCTTTTTTGTAAGAATTGGATTTTCTCAACTCAACCAAAAAAAAACGGAGTAAACACCATGCAAGAACAATTAACCGACTATCAACAGGAACTAACAGAACGCATTTCAACTATTGTAGATAAACTAATTCGTGGTAGTAGTTTCTATATAGTGAAATTAGACCAACACGAAATGACCGAAATGTTGATAGAATTATTTGGGAGATTTTCACCAGAAGAAATGAGAGCAATTAAAGAACATGATTTAACCAGAAGAATTGGTAAAATCTTAACATTAGAAGCTGTTGCTGGAACATTAAATGATTTAACACCAGAAGAAATAGCGATTTTTGATGCAGCAGTGGAAGGAAAATAAAACAGTGAATTATTTACTAGATTCAAATATTGTTAGTTATGCGTTAAAGAAAAATACAACTATTAATAATAAATTGAGAAAGTTAAGCTTTCTCGGTTCAGAAATATTTATTAGTTGTATAACTTACTATGAAATTAAACGAGGACTAATATCCATCAATGCTATTAGACAATTAGTAGATTTTCATGAATTTTGCAATGATTATCAGTATTATTTTTAGATGATTTAGAAATTATTGAAAAATCTTGTGAAATTCATGCAAAATTAAAATTTAAAGGTACACCCATTCAAGATGCTGATGTTTTAATAGCAGCGACAGCAATTGTCCGCGATTTAATTCTAGTGTCTAATGATTCTGATTTGTTAAGAATTGAAGGGGTTAATTTAGAAAATTGGTTATGATGATGAAATCATAAATATACAATAACAAGAGATAGCTAAAAGTTTAATATTTACTTTAAAAATGGGCTTTGCTGATTAAGAGTATGATTTTGTTTCACGCAGAGGCGCTCCAGTCACAGAGAGTAAGAGTTTGAAATCATTGATTTTTCAATTTCATACCCTAATTCAGCAACGCCTAAAAATCAAATGGAATCATCCATCTATCTACACGGACAATTCCATTAATCTGTTAAAAGTTAATCACCTCAAACCTTTGTTATACCCTACAAAAGAGTATTATTTACTTCAACCATCATATCTGTTTGGGTCTTTTTTCGGCTTTTTGTCCTTGGGATCTTTTTTAGGCTTTTTAGCTTCTTTATTACCTTTTTTTTCCTTAGACATCAGTGTTACCCAATTAGGTTTACTTGTCAAAGCTCCCACATTCTGCTATTAGTAAATCAGGGCGTAGCTTACCTGATATCCTTTAAAAACAGAAAAGGAAACATTGCATATTTACGCTACTAATAACTATAATACCTTGTTATTTAATTTTCTTATGATTTTGATTAACTATGATACAAAACTTTGTAGATGTCGTGAATTTCCCCACAAGACCTTAAATAGACTATACTTGTGGTTGACAAAAATTTGTTATAAAAACGCCTTTGGATCATAACTAAAAATAGCAAAAAAAAATTACTATGTCAATAGCAATGGCTGAAAAGACCAAAAACCGTTAAATAAATCATAAAAATTCTCAATAATATTGAGAATCACTCTAGATTATTGACAAAAATCTTTTTTTCCAAAATCCTGACTTCAATTACAACAATCTATTTATTTTCTCCGCACACTTCCCGCCTCACAATCGCGCAACCACAGCTTAACACCTTGAGCGATCGCACCATTACTACTATCCCTGGGTGGTGCTAACAGTGGTTTTACTGGATATTCACCAGTTTGAGTAAACATCATCACCACCTGCCAACCGAGTTGAGTTTTCGTCAAAAACAACCAGTGGAACTGTTGTAATTCCATCGCTTTTTTATTGATATATTGTCGTTCTCTCGTAGTAAAGAAAACCTGCTCAACGCCTTCAGATTCATACTTTTGGAAACTATCAATACCAGGATTTAAAGGTAAAGATTGAAACTCAGGCTTACCCGCAGCCAAAATATAAGGATAAATATCAACACTGCGACGGAGAAGACGGGATCTTTGAGTAACGCGGTTAGCATAGCTAGGTAAATCTAACATTAACTCAGTAGTTAAACTTTCCAAACTTTGCTCAGAACAAGAATTACTCAAGTCTGAATTTACAGGTTTGGGAATGAGATTTTTAGAGAAAGCAGGAGATAAAGAGACAAAAGAAATCAAAAAACAGCAAGGACAGAGAATTACCAACTCCCTACAAACTAACCAGCCGTTTTTTATCTTTTGAACCTTGTTATTCATGAGAGCAAATAAATCTACACCATGTAAAAAATATTATGGCATTATTTGGGCGGGCAAGATGCCCACCCCACAAAAATCAAAAAACACCAGCGAAAAATTTCTCTGAAACCCTCTTCTCTTCGTGTCCTTCGCTCCTACCCTATGCCTTCGGCACGCTTCGCGAACGGGAACACCTTCGGTGAACGTGGTTCGTTTCTCTCTTCCTTTGCGCGAAACAAAAACATAGTAACCTAACTTACCTCCTCACAAATCCTTTCCCAAGCCAAAACCGGATCAGGAGCAGCAGTAATAGGTCTTCCAATCACCAAAAAATCAGCCCCGGCTTGAACAGCTTGAGCAGGAGTGAGCGATCGCTTTTGATCACCTTTTTCAGCCCAACTTGGACGCACCCCCGGACAAACCAGTAAAAAGTCCTTTCCGCAACTTTCCCGCAGTTGTGATACCTCTTGGGGAGAACAAACCGCCCCATCTAAACCTGAATTTTGAGCTAAAAGCGCCATCTGTAAAGCAAATTCCGGCAATTCCAGAGGAATTTTTAAATCAAACGCCAAATCTCTCGCCGAAATGCTAGTTAACAAAGTAATAGCGATTAACTTGGGTGGTTGAGTACCTGCTTTTTCTGCTCCTACCTGCACCGCTTCAGCCGCCGCTTTCAGGCAATCAATACCACAAGTTGAGTGGATTGTCAATAAATCTACTCCATAACCAGCAGAAGCACGACAAGCACCAGCGACAGTATTGGGAATATCGTGAAATTTCAAATCTAGAAAAATTCGCTTTTGTCGAGATTTAAGAATTTCCAGAATTTGTGGACCCGTGCTGGTAAACAACTCCAAGCCAACCTTCCAAAAAGTGACTTGGGGAAGTTTATCCACCAGAGCGATCGCACTTGCCAAATCTGGAACATCTAAAGGAACGATAATTTTGTCATTAGTCATTGGTCATTAGTCATTAGTCATTGGTTATTCTTCCCAGTCCCCGATCACTCTACTAAACGGACAAAATTCTTCTTACCCACCTGCAAAACCTTACCGGATAAATCCCCAGGTGCAGCAAAAGTCAGATCCGCATCAGCTACCTTCTCACCATCTAAACGCACACCCCCCTCTTGAATTTTTCGTTTTCCTTCCCCGGTACTTTTACATAAACCAGTAGCGCCGAGAATAAAAGCTAATTTAGCCGGAAATTGAGCAACAGCAGCCAGAGAAAATTCAGGTAATGCCCCTTCCTTGCCACCACTTTTTGCAGCTTCCTTAGCCTCATTAGCAGCTTGTTCCCCATGATACTGCCTGACAATTTCCCAAGCTAAAAACTCCTGGCGATCGCGCGGGTTTTCTGGCAAGCTATCTAAAGGTAAATCTGTCAACAATTCAAAATACTGTGACAGTAAATTATCTGGCACACCTTGCAGTTTTTGATACTTTTGGGAAGGATGTTCCGACAACCCCACATAATTACCTAAAGACTTAGACATCTTTTGTACACCATCTGTACCAATTAAAATTGGTACTAACAGCCCAAACTGAGGATTGAGACCAAAATGACGTTGCAAATCTCGACCCACAGCAATGTTAAATTTTTGATCAGTTCCCCCTAACTCCACATCAGCCTCAACAGCCACAGAATCAAAGCCCTGCATTAAAGGATACAGGAACTCATGGAGGAAAATGGGATTCTCTTTCCTATAACGTTCAGCAAAACCTTCCTTGGCTAACATCTGTCCCACCGTCATCGTAGAAAGCAACTCCAGAATTTTTCCCAAATCGAGACGGGAAAGCCATTCCGAGTTATAACGCACCTCCAACCTGCCGGGTGTGTCAAAATCTAAAATAGGACGCACTTGATCAAGATAAGTTTGGGCATTTTGTGCCACATCAGCCTCAGTCAGTTGACGACGCACATCAGACTTACCCGTTGGATCACCAATCCGAGCCGTAAAATCACCGATAATTAAAACCGCCTTATGACCAGCATCTTGAAAAGCACGCAGTTTTCTTACTGGTATACTATGACCCAAATGAATATCCGCGCCAGTCGGATCAATACCCAACTTGATCCTTAAAGGACGGTCAGCATTGAGTAACCGCTTTTCCAAACTTTCAGTTTCACTATCAGCATCATGGGGTTGAGGAAAAATTTCTGCCACACCACGATGTAGCCAAGAGAAATTTTGCGCCATACTATAAGATTCACTATTAACTACACTTTGCACTTTAGAAATTAGGTTGGTAATGTCCACTGGCAAATTATCCGTTTTCTGTTCTGCCAAACTACTATAATTGCAAAAAATTAACCGCCTTTTTCCATTCCATCAATTACATTTATATTTACTAGTGAGGAAGTGAAACCACCGTGTCTTCTAGGACTTTTGAAAACAAGCACCCCCAAGACCAGGCTTCATCTGGGTTTGAATTTTTTAAAGGAGTAGGTCAGGTAACTGGTGCTACTCTCCTATCTCTGACACTGCTGACAAGCTCCATTGTAGCGGGGGGACTGGTCGGACTGGCCATCAGTTTCCGCAACTTGCCAGATGTGAGACAGTTACGCAGCTTTTCCCCCACAGAAACTACCCACATATATGACATTAAAGGTAAACTATTAGCAAGTGTCCACGGTGAAGCTAACCGCGAAGTTGTACCCCTAGATAGAATTTCCCCCAATCTCAAACGGGCTGTACTAGCCAGTGAAGATGGTCACTTCTACAGTCACCACGGCATTAACCCTGCTGGTGTGGGTCGGGCTGTAGTAGTAAACTTGGTAGCAGGTGGTGTGAAAGAAGGCGGTTCTACCATCACCATGCAGTTGGTAAAAAACCTATTTTTGACTCACAAACGAGCCTTTACTCGCAAGTTAGCAGAAGCAGTGTTAGCCATTCGACTAGAACAAATTCTTGCCAAAGACGAAATTTTAGAAATGTACCTCAATCAAGTATATTGGGGTCATAATAACTACGGTGTACAAACAGCGGCTCGCAGTTACTTTAATAAATCATCAGAATTTTTAACTCTGGGTGAGTCAGCCATGATGGCGGGTTTGATCCAAGCCCCAGAAGAATTTAGCCCTTTTGCGAGTATGAAAAAGGCAAAACAAAAACAAAAAGAAGTGCTGGGGCGGATGCTGGACTTGCAGTGGATCACTCAAAAAGAATATGATGATGCTCTCAAGCAAGAAATTAAACTAGGTAGAATTAGGTCATTTCAAGGTAGCGCCCTACCTTATATCAGCAATACCGTAGCCCAAGAATTAGCGAAAAAATTTGGACGTGATGCACTGCTCAAAGGCGGGATGCGTGTGCAAACCACTGTGGATGCCAAATTCCAAATCATGGCAGAAGACACTGTGAATAAGTGGCATAAAAATTTACTTGGTCAAGGGTTGCGTAAAAACCAAATTGCCTTAGTCGCAATTGACCCCCGCACACATTTTGTTAAGGCATTAGTCGGTGGTGTAGATTCTAAAGCCAGTGAGTTTAACCGCGCTACCCAAGCTCAAAGACAACCAGGGTCTTCTTTTAAACCTTTTGTTTATTATGCTGCCTTTGCTACTGGTAAATATGGACCAGACAGCACAGTGATAGATTCCCCAGTGAGCTACCGAGACGGTAACGGGTGGTATTTTCCCAGAAACTATGATGGTGGTTTTAGCGGCGCAATGTCCATTCGTACTGCTTTATCCCAATCTCGAAATATACCTGTAATTAAGCTTGGTAAAGCTATAGGGATGAATAAAGTAATTGAAACCTGCCGGACTTTAGGCATTATGAGTCCGATGGAACCAGTAACATCCTTACCTTTGGGTGCTATTGGTGTCACTCCCCTAGAAATGGCTAGTGCCTACGCTACTTTTGCTAATTATGGCTGGCAATCGCCGGTAACAGTAATTGCACGAATTACAGATAGCACTGGTAATGTGTTACTCGACAACACACCTAAACCCCAGCGAGTTCTTGATTCTTGGGCATCAGCAGCAATTATCAATGTAATGGAATCTGTAGTTACCAGTGGTACGGGTAAAGGCGCAGCCCTAAACCGACCATCAGCAGGAAAAACGGGAACAACTTCCTCAGAAAAAGATATTTGGTATGTGGGTACAGTACCACAACTCACAACTGCTGTCTGGGTGGGAAGAGATGACAACCAACAATTATCCAGCGGTGCGACAGGTGGGGGTATGGTTGCTCCCATCTGGCGTGATTTTATGGTCAAAGCCCTCAAGGATGTGCCAGTAGAGAAGTTTAAGTCACCTTCTCAGTTTCCTCGTCCTAAGTCAAATTAAAGGAGTCAGGTGACAGGTGACAGGTGACAGAAGGCACGAATAATAGAAATATTCTTCCCAGTCCCCAGTCCCCAGTCCCCAGTCCCTAGTCATACCTGTTTTTCCAACTCAGCTTTCATTCTTTGCAGAGTCATATTCATCTGCTCAAACATTTGTTGTGGTGTGACACCAAACTGATTTAGCTGAGTTTTTAGTTGCTGTACAGTCATTTGCGCCATGAAGTCTTCTGATAGCTCGAAACGCTTCATAAAGATGCGATATCGATCCATCATCGCTTCCATTTGCTCAATAAACAGCTTTTTGCCCTCGCGGTCAAATTTGCCGTAGTTATTGCCAAGCGCAATCAGTGCTTGATAATCTTCAAACAGCTGTTTGGCTTCGTGCTGAACTATCTCAGAATCAAAGAATCCCATTTTGCTTATATTTAACTGAGTGCTTGTACTCAGTAACTTAAAGTTTTGCCTCTAATTCTATTTTAGTCTAGTGAACTAATCTAGAGAACAAGCTTCGCTTGAAGTACGGTTTTTTACCGAAATTTCACTACTTGACTGGGGACTGGGGACTGGAGACTGGGTATTGGGTATTGGGTATTAATCTCCCCTGTTCCCTGTTCCCTGTTCCCTATTCCCTGTTCCCTGACTTAAGGCACAATCAATACAGGACAAGGTGAGAGATTAATCACCCGGTTTGTAACACTATCAGTTGATCCCTCCTCAGTCAGTCCTAACCCGCGACAACCCATAATAATTAAATCTGCCCCGATTTCATCAGCAACATCACAGATAGTAAAAGCAGGTTTACCTTGTCTTTCTATGACTTCAGCGGTGATACCTTGCTGAGAAAATAAGGCTTGGGCATTTTCCAGCAGTTTAGCAACCGCTTCTGGAGACACCATAGGATCGCCAGCAGGTGCTTCTGGGGCTGGTTCTTCCACTACTGACAGCAATACTAGACGACTAGTAAACTGTTGCACAACCTTGGTAACTAGGTCAGCAGCTTCCCGTGCTTCACGACTTTGATCAATTGGAAACAGAACTGTTTTAAACATAAATCACCTCAGCACCCCGCACTCCGGTAAAATCTTGATGGTTATACTTTCAAAACAATAACAAAAAGGTAATCAGGAGGGTTTGGCTGTGTCGAAAAAAAGTTTAGCAAATTTATCTGCGGCGGATGTATCTGGTAAACGTGCTTTGGTGCGGGTTGATTTTAACGTGCCTGTGGATGATCAAGGCAACATTACTGACGATACTCGCATTCGGGCTGCGCTGCCAACAATCAAAGATTTGACGCAGAAGGGAGCTAAGGTCATTCTAGCAAGTCATTTCGGCCGTCCCAAGGGTGTAGATGACAAATTACGTTTAACTCCAGTTGCTAAACGCCTTTCTGAGTTGTTAGGGCAAGAAGTTGTCAAGACTGATGACTGCATTGGTGATGATGTGGCTGCTAAGGTTGCAGCTTTGCAAAATGGCCAAGTGCTGTTACTAGAAAACGTCCGTTTCTACAAAGAAGAAGAAAAGAACGATCCTGAATTTGCTCAAAAATTGGCAGCAAATGCTGATTTTTATGTAAATGATGCTTTCGGTACTGCTCACCGCGCCCATGCTTCTACTGAGGGTGTAACTAAGTTCCTCAAACCTTCTGTGGCTGGTTATTTGGTTGAGAAGGAATTGCAATATTTACAAAGTGCAATTGAAGAACCTAAGCGTCCTTTGGCGGCTATTATCGGCGGTTCTAAGGTTTCTAGCAAAATCGGTGTAATTGAAACTCTGTTAGAAAAGTGCGATAAGCTCATCATTGGCGGTGGGATGATTTTCACCTTCTACAAAGCCCGTGGTTTGAGTGTTGGTAAGTCTTTGGTAGAAGAAGATAAGCTGGAATTAGCGAAGGCTTTAGAAGCTAAGGCGAAAGAACGTGGTGTGGCTTTGTTGCTTCCTACAGATATTGTCTCCGCAGATAAGTTTGCTCCTGATGCAAATGCAACCACTGTCAGCATTGAAAATATCCCTGCTGATGGGATGGGTTTAGATATTGGCCCTGATTCTGTGAAGGTTTTCCAAGAGGCTTTGGCTGATTGTAAAACTGTGATTTGGAATGGGCCTATGGGTGTGTTTGAGTTTGATAAGTTTGCTGCGGGTACTGAAGCGATCGCTCATACTCTAGCAGAAATTGGCAAAACCGGCACAACTACCATTATCGGTGGTGGTGACTCTGTAGCGGCTGTGGAAAAGGTAGGTTTGGCTGATCAAATGAGCCACATTTCTACCGGTGGTGGTGCTAGTTTGGAGTTGTTGGAAGGTAAGGTTTTACCTGGTATTGCAGCTTTAGATGAAGCGTAATTATTAATAGGGGTGAAGGATGAAGAATAAAATCTTTCTTTGTCCTTCATTCCATCAAAGTTTAACTATAGATTTACAGTCCAATCTTCCATTTTTAAATCAGGAACTTTAATAAAATCTTGGTAATTTTGAGTTACTAAAATTGCATCATTAACTAAAGCTATGGCAGCTATTCTTAAATCTTGTGTACCTGTATTGATTTTTTGCTGACGCAGTTTTTTAAAGCACTCACAAGCTGCTTCATTAAAATCTAATAAATTCATCTGACAAAAATAACGTTGGGTTGTTAGTAAATTCTGTTAAGCTCTTGGTAACAATTCTGGTTTAGTAGCAGATTTACTAATAATTGCTAATCTACCTTTCAATTGTTCTTCAAGTGTGACAGTTGTAATAAATATATTGGAAATTCCCGCAGATTTAGCGCGTTGAGCAATATTAGAATTGCCGTGTTGAGAAAGAGTCACAATATTAGTATCAAGAATATATCTGCTCACGCTGCTTAGTTCTCCTCTAAAGAAGATTCATAAGCAGCCATTTCTGCATCTAATTCACGGCGATTTTTAGCCATTTCTTCTACAAAATCATCAAAAAGCGGATCGTCTTTGAAAATACCATTAGATTGAACTAATGGATGAAAATCTTTTAAAATTTCTTCATGGAGACTTATAGCAGCATCAGTTGTCAATGATGCGAAAATATTTTTCTCCATGTTGTTTTTAGCAACATTAATCTGATTAATTTTTTGATCAACAATTCTATCAATCAATGATTCTAAATCTTGTAAAGTCATTTCGGTAATAGATTGATTGTTTAGCATTTTCACTAACCTCCATAAATAGTTTTTTTGGAAAAATCAACTAAACTCTACTTTATTTTAGCATACATCATTACAAAAGCCTAAACCCTCTAGTAGTAATCAAGAATTTATTGAGATTATATACATCATGTTATTGTTAGGTAATATTTTTACTATAATTTCGATCAATAAGTAATTGTCCCTAAGCAATCTTTGATAAAATCAATAATTATTTTAAAATCCTGAAAATCTTCAGCCTGTCTCCTTTCTTCACAAATATATTTAGAAAACTTCCTTTTTTGAAATTCTTGAATTTGGTTTTCTTCTCCATAATCTCCATATTTGGTTTTTGGCAAATAAAATTCTTCTGTGAATAAATGATCAGGAAATAGATTTTCAATACCTTTTTTGACTTTTCGATTTTTTTGTTGGGGGATTTTTCTGATTTTTAATTGTTCATGATTTTCATCAGATTTATCAGTATCACAGTCATAAATTAATAATACTTTTCTAGTTAAGAATTTAGGGTTAGAAAGAAGAACATCTCTAGTATTTTTCAAACCACCATCACCAGTATTTATACTTTTTCCTTTACCTATAGAAATTCCTACCCATTCAATATCAACTTGTGCTAAAATTTCCTTTTCTCCTAATAATTCTAAGGCTGTTTTAATATAAATTGGATCAGTTTCTCCTTCTGTTAAAACTAGAGGTTTAGTACCTTTCTCTACCGTAGCTTTGACTTCATCTTTAACTGCGTTGATTTTTTTACAATAGTCATAAAACATCCCTTGACCATGTTCTGACATTAGAAAACTACAGTAATCTTCCCAAACTTGAACAGACCAATGATCTATTGTTTCTCTAAGATATTGATAGCTAGGATGTTTTTCACCGTAACGTAAACTTAAAAACTCATCAGGATACATAACTTCTGTATGAGCAGGTATATTATAGCGTGCCATTATTCTTAATAAATTGATTCCCTCAGATTCCCGCATTATGAGGCGTGCTATTACATAAGATAAGTGAGCAGGATTAGAGGAGTCAGCAACAATAATAATACAATATCCTCCGGCTAGAGGGTTTGTAAGTCCCTGAAAATAACCTTTTTCAAAGGCATTAATAATACCTTGTGCTTGATTGTCTTCATCAAGATTATCAATCCACCAATCAGGTATTTCACTACCATCATAATCTAATAGATAACCCAACCCACACATAATCCAAAAACTACCAACAATGCTTTGAGGATACTCTTGAAGTAATGATATTGCTCTCATACAGCTACTGATGCCAAGGTTAGGTAGATGCACTGTCATTTTCAAAAGTCCTAGCAAAAATAAAAATGTGATTTTATTCCATTAAACAACAAAATCAAACAAATAATGCGCCATTTCCAACTTAGAACAAGCCGGGATTTCTACCTCTCTTCCTTCTTTATCTAAAAACACCGCTTGATTATTATCACTCCCAAAACCACTCCCTACTTTATCAATAGGATTCGCTACAATTGCATCTAATTTCTTTCTTTGCAATTTCTCTTTTGCAGGAGTAATAATATCCCCGGTTTGTGCTGCAAAACCAATTAAATATTGATGGGGTTGTTTACGATTTCCGATTTCAGCAACTATATCCGGTACTGGTGCAAGGGGTAAGCTTTCGGGAAGCGATCGCTTGGGCAATTTTTCGGTACTATAATCTTTAGGCTTTACGTCTGCAACTGCGGCTGACATGATAATGATATCTGCATTGGGTAAACGCTCTAACATTACCTGCTGCATTTGGTCTGCACTAATTACAGAAATTGCTTCCACTCCCAAAGGTACATCCCAACTCGCTGGACAATGCACTAATGTTACCTGTGCGCCTCTATGCAAAGCTGCCTGTGCTAATGCTAATCCCATTTTACCCGTCGAAGGATTGCCAATAAACCGCACCGGGTCTAAATATTCTCGCGTTCCCCCAGCACTGATTAAAACCCGCTTCCCGCTTAAATCTCGGTTTCCTTGGGTGTGTAATAAAGATTGAATATAAACAAATATTTCTGCGGGTTCTGCCATTCTACCAGCACCAATGCGATCGCACGCCAGCAACCCAGACCCCGTACTCATACCACAAAATCTATTATCTGTCAATACCTGTCGCCAATTTCTTTGCACCGCTACCTGTTCCCACATATCCGTATTCATTGCCGGTGCTAACAATACGGGACAAGTAGAAGCTAAGACACTATTTGTCAGCAAATTATCTGCCATCCCATAAGCTAACTTCGCCAAAGTATTAGCAGTTAAAGGCGCAATGACAATTAAATCAGCCCATTCCCCCAACTCAATATGTAAAGGACGCTCATAATTTGGTTGCCAAAAATGATCATCAGTATAAGCTTGATGACGAGATAAAGTAGCAAAAGTCAAAGGTTTGATAAACTCTTGAGCAGAATTGGTGAGAATAACTCGTACTTCTACCCCAGATTTAAACAAAGTAGAAACCAACTCACAGACTTTATAGGCTGCAATACCACCGCCTATAGCAACGAGAACTTTTTTTGATTGGGGATTTACAGATGATGGCATTTTGTCTGATAGCGTAGCGTGGCGTAAGCCATATCAGGATGTCCAGGATTTAAGGATTTACAGGATTTTTATTTGAGAATTAATCGATTTGCTTAATATCTATCATTTTGATGATGTCCAATAATCTAGCCAAATATGACCGATTATAGCCAAAAGCAACCAATTAATTACTTGATTAATTTCTTATACAGCAGATTGCAGATCAATGATGTACAGAATCTAAATTGAAACCTATACACAAAGCCAGTTTCACTCCTGACTCCTGACTCCTGCTGTATCATCTGTTGCTCATCTGCCTTTATCTGCGTTTATCTGCGTTTAATTAAGATTAGCAGTTGATCATTTACAACTTTATTTGCAATTTGTATTAACTCACCTGAGTGTAGAAAATCGGAAAAATGAATAAAGTGCGTCATATTTATACATTGTGACGCACGCTAAAATACCGTGAGATGTTTATTTCCAAGTGAAAATCTAAAATCTCTATGCTTCGTCGTAGGGTTCTAAATCTAAAAGGTGGATATAAGGCTCAACTAATTCTGGACGCTGAAACGCGATTGCTCGCAGTAGATGCCAATCATTCAAACCCTCAAAAGCATTGCTGTAATTATCTAATTCCAGACGCGTAGCCAAATCTTCTACATCTGTTGCTGTCATGGCAGCAATTTCTTTCTTAGAAATGCTTAGAGTTGTCATAATACTTGCCCCTCCCTTTTGCAGCATTCGCATTCAGCTTAAGGTGGAGTTGCGCTAAAAATCTTCCACCCAATCTATATTACTCATTAGTGGCCATCAAATTTGTAAACATTTTGCTGATTTTCATTCTAAATTGTAAAAAATTTATAACTTGGTCTCATCAGCAATTGTCTTGATAACAAAATTTCGCAGTACCTCCAACATTTGCAAATTAATTTCATGTCCCATGTCAAATTCATGATAATCTACTGCCACTCCTAATGCTTGTGCCACCTCTCTGGCTTTGATAGCAGCCGACAAGGGTACAACTTCATCTTGTCTTCCGTGCATGATTAATGTGGGCGGAAAACTGCTTTTATTTAGGGTGGCTACACCAGGATGTAAATACCCACTCATCACCACCAAACCAGCGAGGGGTAAGGTTAATCCCACATCCAAAGTCATCGCACCACCTTGAGAAAACCCACTCAAAATAGTCCGCGATAACGGCACTCCAGTATTAATCTCTAAAGAGTGCAACCAATCAATTAATAATTGGCGACTTTCTATCAATCCTTGATACATATTCTCATTTCGCAGGTCATACCATGCCCTCCCTGTGTCAGTGTATGGATATGGATAAGGTGCATTGGGAAGCAAAAATTCATAATCAGGTAAGTTGAGATAAGGCAATAAAGATGCCACATCCTGAGCATTTGCACCCCAACCGTGTAGCGTGACGATTAAAGCGGATGGTGTTTGCTCTGTGTTTGGCGAAACTCTGATGAAATCTAATGTTTTGTTCATAATCACCCAAATTGCTAGTTATCTAGTTTAGGCTGGTAATGGGTAATGGGTAATGGGTAATGGGTAATGGGTAATTGGTAATTAATTATTTACTGTCACCTGTCACCTGTCACCTGTCACCTGTCACCTATTCCCTGTATTTACCAATTTCGCCAACCTCCCTTGGGTGCAGTTTCACTCTTGTCCTTAAAACCGTGATTTTGCAGTAATTTCTGGTAGTCTAAACTACTACTCCAACGGTCAATTTCTCTCGCTCTTAATACTGGTACAGGGTGACTTAATTGGGCGGTGCGGGCTTCTTTCACCATGACACCCAGTTCGGTTTTGCTGATATCATCATAAGCACGAGCTTGGGCAACAAAGGCATCGAGATTTAGCTTGGGTGCTAAGGTAGGAGAACCGCCGGCTAACTTCATTAACACTGACATCACAACTTTGGGGTTTTGGGTAGCTAACAAAGCGGCGCGATCGCAAGTAAACTCAGCACAACGCACCCATTCTAATAATTGTGCCTGTAATGCTTGAGCTAAAACAGCACCAACATTAGGTAAAATTCCTGCTGCTAAAACTAATAAATTCACAGGTGTTAAATAAACACTGTGGTCACATTTAAGATGTCCCAACTCGTGGGCAATAACTGCTTGTATTTCTTCTGGTGTGAGAATATCAATCAAAGAAGTGTGCAGCACTACAAACGGCTGCTTACCCCTCATCGCAAAAGTATAAGCATTAGGCGCAGGATGTTGACGGACATACAACTGGGGTGGCTCAATATCTAAAATATTGCAAGCATCTAACAATAACTTGTGTAAATCTGGTAGTTGTTTTTCACCAACCAAAATACTAGACGCAATATTTTCTACATAAAAAACCTGTTCAGCCATTGGCCCAAGCCAATTTCGCACCATCATATCTATCCCAGGAATTTGCTTGAGAGTTTTCGTTGCTTCCAGGTCTAGAGGATGGCGGAATGAGTCAGCTTTTAAACCAATTAGAGAAGTTTTAACTAAAGACATAATGATGGCAATGAATAAAAAATATAATTCCCATAGATAGTATAGCGATAAGCAAAAGATAAGTAGGGCTTGCTGAAAAACGGAATCCCCAGATCCCCGACTTCTTCAAGAAGTCGGGGATATATCCACTTTGTTTCATAATCTTTAAGTGTAAATGCTTCGCCTCTACCATTATTTCACAATTGGATTACCTTTAAAACTCACATCTTTTAAATTACTGAGTTTTGATATGGGAGTGACATCTGTGATTTTGTTATGATCGAGATTGAGAAGCGTTAAGCTAGTAAGTTGTGATAAAGCACTAATATCTGTGATTTCATTATCTTCTAAAACAAGTTCCTTTAAGTTAGTCATTTTTCCTAAAGAACTGACATCTTTAATTTTATTCAAACGCAATACCAACATCTGCAAATTATTCAGATTTGCTAAAGGACTAACATCTGTAATTTGATTGTAAGTCAAAATCAACCGATTTAAACTTTTCAGGTTTCCCAAAGGACTCACATCTTTAATTTTATTATCTCCTAAAAATAGCATATTTAAGTTAGTGAGATTTTTTAACGGACTAACATTGACCATTTGATTACCTTCTAAACCCAGCCTTTTTAATTTTTGCAAATTTGCTAAAGGAGTAAGATCCTGAATTTGATTATACGTCAATTCCAGTTGAGTTAAATTAGTCAACTTAGCTAAAGCAGAAATATCTTTAACTTGGTTATCTTCTAAAGAAATACCCGTTAATTTCACCAAATCCCTGAGAGAACTAATCTCAGTAATATAATTTTTATCGAGAATTAGCGAAGTTAAATTTCTCAATGTAGATAAAGCACTAATATCAACAACTTCATTATTAAACAGTAACAAAGACTCTAAATTTGTCAATCCTTTAATGACACTGATATCCTTGATGCGATTTCTTGCCAGATACAGATCATTAAGATTTTTTAATGTTGCCAAAGGACGAATATCAGTAATTTGATTATTGCTAATATCCAATTTTTTGAGATTTTTTAACCCTGCCAAGGGACTAATATCAACAATTTCATTACCGGAAAGATTTAATGATTCTAAATTTGTGAAACCTGACAAGGGACTTAAATCAACAAGTTGCTGATTTATCAAATCAAGTTGTGTGACATTTAACAAATTTTTGGCAGCTAAATCACAATCATTTGTTTTGGCTTTCGCTAATAATAATTCTACCGTAATTCTCGCATCTGCCGATAAATCAGCCTGTTCTTTACACAACCTTATAAAATCACTTTCCCTGGGAGGTTGAGCAGCTTTAACAACTCCCCATCCACCACCTACCCACATACTCATTACGAGAACTAACACCCTAGTTAATTTCATAATTGATATACCCATTTTCCTGAAATATTGATCTTGCCGTATTCTAAATCACCTGCTATGCTAATGGGTATAATTTAAACCAATAATTTTTCTTAGCTTTTTCTTAACATTTATTAACCATGAACTATGAACCATGAAATATTATGAATATACCAACTTTAAACCCAATAGTTTTCAGTTAAGCCAAAAATATCATTGTGTAGGTTGGGTTGAGGAACGTTCGCGAAGTGTGCCGAAGGCAAGGCATAACCCAACATTTATCAGCATCTGTTGGGTTGCGCTATCGCTTAACTCAACCTACAATAACTCTCTTCTTTTTTCTTCTTGTCCTTTGCGCCCTAATGCCTCCGGCACGCTCCGCGAACGTGGTTCAATTATATCAAAATATTGGTACATTTTATTAATTAGAAAAAATCAAATTACACAGTTTAAACCTATGCGTCTAAATCTAGCAAATCTCAGTTTAATTACTTTCCTAATATCTGGATATTTCTTAACACCCTCCAATAATTTTGATCCTGTATTCGCTCAAGAAGTGAGTAACCAAACACAGAAAGAACAAGCTGATCGGTTATTGAGAGAAACAATTTATTTATGGAGGAAGAGTCACATACATACAAGAGGTTATGATAGAATTATTAATGGTTTTAAAAAGACTTTACAAGCATATCAAAAAATAGGAGATAAACCTGGAATTACTAAAACATTGGATTATCTAGCATTTATATATAACAGCGAAAAAAAATACCAGCAAGCAGTTAATTATTATCAACAAGTATTAAAACTTCAACAAGAGTTAGGTGATAGTAAGGGTGAAACAGAAACCCTTATTAAAATCATGAATATTGAAAGTGAACAAAGTCGCCAACTTTACGAACAAGGACAATATCAAAAAGCATTAGAAAAATTACAAAAAGTTTTAAAATTCAGGGGACAACTAGATTTACAAGATTTAAAGGGACAACTGGATTTACAAGATGTAAAAATTCAAACAGGTTTCATCATTAACAAAATCGGTATGATTCATCATACTTTAGGAGAATATGAAACAGCTTTAAAATTTTATCAACAATCTTTATCAGTTTTTCGAGAAGTTACCACAAACCCAGTAGAAACAGTTCCTTGGGTATGGACTGTGTTTTTTAACATGGGAGAAATTTATCAATCTTTAGGAGAAAATGAACGAGCGTTAAATAGCTATCAGCAAGCGTTACAGTTAGCTCAAAAAAATAATATTGGCTCAGAAGTAAGAAATATCAACGCCATTGGTAATAGTTATTATCGCTTGAAAAAATATGATTTAGCCTTAAATTTTTATCAACAATCTTTAGCAAAACTTCCAGGAGTTAAGAACAAAAAAGAAAAGAAATTATTAGAAGCATTGACTTTTAATAATATTGGACTTGTTCACCTTGATCAAGGAAAATATGACCTATCTTTAAAGTTTTTACAGCAAGGTTTAACGATTGTTAAATCACTGCGAGATAAACTTTCTCAAGGAGTGATTTTAGATAGTATTGGTAAGGTTTACTTCCAACAAGGTAAATATCAATTAGCAGGTAATTTTTATCAACAATCTTTAACACTTTTTCAGGAAGTTGGCTACAAAGCAGGCGAGAGTAAAGTTTTGAGTAGTCTTGGTTATTTGTTAGAAAAACAAAACCAACCACAAGTAGCAATTGTGTTTTTTAAAAAATCAGTGAATGTGAGAGAAGGAATTAGAAATAATATTAAAGGTTTATCCCAAGAGCAACGACAATCTTATACTGAAACCATTGCAGAAGATTATAGAAATTTAGCTGATTTATTATTAAGAGAAAATCGCATTTTAGAAGCGCAGCGAGTATTAGATTTACTCAAAGTTCAGGAATTATCGGATTATTTAAATAATATACGGGGAAGTAAAAATACTACTCAAGGAATTACAGAACGCCCTCAAGAAAAGCAGATTATAACAGGAATTTCAGCACAAATAAATAAAGCAATTTCTCAAGGTCAAGAACTAGCTTTACTGGAAAATGTTTCTATTAATAAAAGGACAGAAAAACAAAAACAGCGTATCATCGAATTAAGAAAAAATGAACAAGAAATTACTAAACAGTTTACAGCATTTCTAGAAAGTCCCCAGGTGAAAACATGGATAGCGGAACTTCAAAGCACTACCCAAGGTCAAGCAATTGATTTAAATGCTTATGCTACCACGTTGCAAGATAACCTGAAAAAACTTCAACAAGATGCCGTAATTATCTATCCTTTTGTATTAGAAGATCGTTTAGAATTAGTATTAATTTCTCCTTATGCTCCTCCTTTACGTCGTACTGTTTCTGTCAAACGGGAAGAACTAAATAAAGCTATTACTGAATTTCGTTCTCAGTTAGGTACACCTATCCGTAGTCCTAAAGATGAGGCGCAAAAACTATACAATTGGTTGATTAAACCATTAGAAAATGATTTAGCTCAAGCAAAGACCAAAACCATAATTTACGCCCCTGATGGACAATTGCGTTATATTCCTTTAGCTGCTCTGTATGATGGTAAGCAATGGTTAGTTGAGCGTTTTCGTATTAATAATATCACTGCTGTTAGTCTGACTGATTTGAACACCAAACCGCAAAGTCAGTTAAATATTTTAGCTGCTGCTTTTAGTGAAGGTGAGTACACTTTTAAAGTGGGAGATAAGGATTTATATTACAGTGGTTTAGCCTTCGCTGGTAAGGAAGTGGAAACCCTTGCTCAAACTATTCCTAATACTAGAAAAGTTTTAAATAAACAATTTAATCAAGATATTGTTTTCGAGATGAATGATTATTCTGTGGTACATTTAGCGACTCATGCTTTATTTACCCCTGGACAACCGGAAGAATCATTTATTGTTTTGGGTAATGGCGATCGCATAACATTAAGAGATATAAAAAATTGGCGTTTACCAAATGTAGATTTATTTGTACTTTCAGCTTGTGAAACAGGACTAGGTGATCAGTTGGGAGATGGGAGGGAAATCTTAGGTTTTGGTTATCAAATACAACAAACTGGTGCAAGGGCAGCTATAGCTTCTTTATGGTCAGTAGATGATGGTGGTACACAAGCTTTAATGAATGCTTTTTATGCAGTTCTGAAACAAGGAAATATTACAAAAGCTGAAGCACTGCGTCAAGCTCAAATTGCTATGATTACAGGAAACTATGGAAATATAGGTGAAACTAGACGTATTTCTGTACCAAAACCTATAAATGGTGATTTAACTGCACAGTTAAGTCATCCTTTTTATTGGTCAAGTTTTATTTTAGTTGGTAATGGGTTGTAGAAATTTTTGATGTTTTCTTAGTAAGTAATTATCAATATTACTTATACAGGTATTAGGAATATCACGCTATGCCTCTACCCATAATGTATCATAATTGGTTACAATTAATATTTAAGTTTAGTGTAGATTGCTCAAATTATGCAAGAAGAAGTTGTAGTTGCTCTAAAGAATGCTATTACTAAATCTTTAGGTGCTTTTAATTCATCAGCGAATGAATATACTGAACCATACCTTGAATGGCGCAGAGTTTCCAATGGTTGGCAAGGTTCTTATGTAAATCGTCTTAGTAATTATTATCTGTTTTCTAAGCATCGCCAATTATTAGACGAACTTGGAATAGAGTTCACACAGATTTTTCGCAAAAACTATCCTGAATATGAAAACCTTGTTGGTTTCAAAAGCTTTGGTTTTACCAATATATTACATGATTCATCAATGATTATAAGAGATATTTTAGGTGAATTCTGGGATAGATATAATACTTTCAATGTTAATGATGAACAGATCAGTATCATTATTCAAGAATTTGCTGATTTTGTAGATAAACCTAATATTCGGTTTCGCTATACAGCAATACTACTTAACTTTAAGATGGATTTGCAAAAGATTACTCTAACTGATGATATCGTTATTCGACAACTAAGTGAAAAGGAAGTTAGTAATATTTATAAAGATTCACCCTCACGATATGTACCCGGATTAAATCGTGTATCTGATATTAATGATTTTGTCATAGAAGGTGAATTTGAAGAGGTTAAAAGATTTAATAATGATTCTGACCTAGAGACCACAAAAAATGTAGCGAGAGAAAATCTAGATAAGGCTGTTCTGGCATTAAACACATTTCAAGGAGGATCTGTTGGTTACGAATGTATTACATTCAAAACCGTTAAATTTTCTCCCATAATGTCTATAACTAGAATGTATGGTGGTCTACACATACCTATTGGAAACTACTATTTATTAGAACGCGATGTTGAAAGATTTCAAAACCACGCAAAATTAATTTTTTCCAAATTAGATGAACCATTAGAAAGAGCATTTACAAAACTGGCTGATGCAGAGTTACGTATACATTCTAAAGATCAACTTCTTGATGCAGTCGCAGGATTAGAAGCCATTCTTCTTGCATCAATGCAAAAAGAAACAGAAATAAAGTTTCGCTTCTCACTAAATTATTCAACCTTATTTGATAATCCAGAAACACGTTTAAAGAAATATCAAGTTGCAAAACATTTGTATGATATACGCAGTACAATAGCTCATGGTGGTATACCTAAAGAGCCTTGTAAAGTTGGTGAAGAAAAACTTTCATTAAATGAAGCTGCTAAAAAAGCTTGTGAAATTCTACGTTATGTGATTAATTACTTCTTAAATCAGTCAAAAAGCAGTTTATACAAAGATCCAAAGTTTTGGGAAAACGGATATTTTGGCATTGAGCCTAGATTTTAAATAAGTTCTTATAAAACAAATACATTCAGGGAATGCAATTGCATTCATCAAAAAAAAGTAAATTAATGGCGAAAGTTACCAACTTGATATTTCATCAACAGGTAAAATCCGCCATTAAGTAACCAAATACCAAATCCCCTAACTCTAGATAGATACTGAAGCTGTGGGATTACTATTATTCGTATGTAACTCTGCATCAACTGATGCTTCATTATTTACACGGATAATCTTTGCTCCTAGTTGCTGCAACTTCATATCCAGGCGATCATAACCACGATCTAGGTGATTTAATCCTTGAATAGTGGTTTGTCCTTCTGCGGCTAGTCCAGCAATAACCAAGGCTGCGGATGCCCGCAAGTCTGTGCCTATTACTGGTGCGCCGGATAAAGTTGGCACACCACGAACAAAAGCAGTATTACCTTTAACGCGAATATCTGCCCCCAAGCGATTTAACTCAGAAGCATGACGCAGACGATTTTCAAACACAGATTCATTAATGATGCTGTCACCTTCCGCCAAAGTCAGCAATGCCATAAATGGCGCTTGCATATCTGTGGGAAAACCCGGATGAGGTAAAGTATCAATATCTGTAGCTCTGAGTTTTTTTGCTGGCAAAACGCGCAAACAGTCTGAGCTTTCCTCAATGATAGGTACGCCAATATCTCGCAACTTGGCAATGACGGGAATTAAATGATCCGGTGCTACTGGAGACAGTAACAGTTCCGAGCGAGTGATTGCTCCAGCGAGTAAAAAAGTTCCTGTTTCAATGCGATCAGGAATAATGCTGTAGTCAGTAGAATGTAATTTGTCAACACCAACGATGGTAATGGTACTTGTGCCTGCACCTTGAATTTTTGCTCCCATTGAATTACAGAAGTTAGCTAAATCTACTACTTCTGGTTCTCTGGCCGCATTTTCAAGGATAGTCTCCCCATCGGCTAGGGTAGCTGCCATCATCAAGGTTTCGGTTGCACCGACGCTAGGAGTATCTAAGTAAATTTTCGCTCCTTTCAACCTGCCATTACTACCAGGAACGTAGGCATTACAAATACCATGCTCAATTTGCACTTCCGCGCCCATTGCTTGCAGCCCTCTGACGTGCAAATCTACTGGTCTAGCACCAATGGCACAACCCCCCGGTAGTGGCATCTGTGCTATTCCCAGTCGCGCCAAAATTGGACCGATGGCAAAAAAACTGGCTCGCAGTTGGGTGACAAGTTCATAGGGCGCTTTGGATGTGCTAATTTCCCTGGCATTGACATCTAAAATGTCACCTTTTCTGGTTAAGCACAAACCTAAAGCTGATAAAACTTGTCCCATGCGCTCTACATCCGCTAATAAGGGGACGTTGCGAATACGACAATCTCCTGAACAAAGCAAAGCTCCAGCCATGATCACCAATGCTGAATTTTTTGCCCCGCTAATTCTTACATGACCTTGCAAAGAATGTCCACCCCAAATTTGCAAGACTGAGGAGTCTGCTTCGGGTGGCAACTTGCCATCTGGTAAGCCGCTAGAAGAATTAATAAGCCTACCTCCAACAAATAAGTAATAATAAAGGTTTGAAGTTGGTTTCGATTCTACAGTAAAGAGTTGGTTTGTCTACATTTTCTTTGGTCATTAGTCATTGGTCATTAGTCATTAGTTAGTTGTAACCTATTCCCTATTCCCTATTCCCTATTCCCTATTCCCTGTTCCCTATTCCCTATTCCCTATTCCCTATTCCCCGTTCCCTGTTCCCTGTTCCCTGTTCCCCGTTCCCTATTCCCCGTTCCCTATGAAGAATTATATTGACAATCTGAAATATTTAAGCAATAATGGGAAATTGGTGATAAGATATTAATGCCAGCGGAACTGGCGGAATTGGCAGACGCGCTAGATTCAGGTTCTAGTGCCGCAAGGCTTCCGGGTTCAAGTCCCGGGTTCCGCATATTTTGTTTTGATGTTCTTTATTTTGGTTTTAGATCAATCTAAAATCCAAAATCTAAAATCTAAAATTGTGTTGACCAGTTTACAAAATTCCCTAGTTAAGCAAATCCGCAAGCTGCACTCTACCAAAGAGAGGCATAAGCAGCAGTTATTTTTACTGGAAGGTACGCACTTGTTGGAAGAAGCTTGTGCGGTGAATTACCCTTTAGAGGTGGTATGTTGTACTCCTCAATGGCAAATCGCACATCCTCAATTATGGCAAGTGGCTTGTAATCAGTGCGATCGCGCAGAAATAGTCAGTGAAGAAGTTTTAGCAGCGATCGCCACCACAGTACAACCAGATGGTGTGGTAGCGACTGCAAAACGGGGTGAAGAGGAAGCCCAAGTTCCTTTGACGGGGTTGGTTCTAGCTGTGGAAACTCTACAAGATCCAGGTAATTTGGGAACTATAATTCGGACTGCGGCCGCTGCGGGTGCGTCTGGTTTATGGTTGAGTGATGATAGTGTCGATTTAGATAACCCCAAGGTTTTACGTGCCTCTGCTGGGCAGTGGTTTCGTTTAAATAAGGCAGTGAGTGAAGATTTAAAAGCGACAGTCCAACAATGTCAGCAGGCGGGAATGCAGGTAATTGCTACCTTACCCACTGCCAGTTTAACTTATTGGCAAGTAGATTGGCGCAAACCTAGTTTGATTTTACTGGGAAATGAAGGTGCTGGTTTACCAGATGATTTAGCAGCAATGGCGGATACCCAAGTTAAAATTCCCCTCAGTCCTGGAGTAGAATCCTTGAATGTGGCGATCGCAGCAGCTTTAATGTTATATGAAGCCCAAAGACAAAAAATTTATGGGTGATTCAGTTCTTAACTTTTCTGTTTTTTGTCTTTCTGTGCCAAATATTGTTCAATGTCAGCAACTGCATCTTCTAAAGCAGCTAGATCAATATTTTCCGTGTTTTTACTGTTTGGTTTGTGAGAGGCGTTACTGGTTTCAATTTCTGATATCACTTGATTCTCAGTGGAATTTACCTGCAAGATATCTTCTAACTGAGTGAGGGATTGCTGAAACTCTTGAGCAGCAGCGCAACGCTGATGGTGGTTAATAGGTTTCATAATCTTGATGGGAGAATTATTATTTATGAGTTGAATTGTGGATTACAGTTGCTAATCTCGTCAATTTGAGCAATATAAAATTAATAAAATTATTATGATAGCTATCTGCTGACCATATTTAATTTAGTATCAATTTTACACATTAACAGGCTTGACTGCCAAATCAGTAGGATTGCTAGGAAGCCAAAACTGCTGCGACGGATTTTTAACCAATCAGTTAACAGATTGACAAATGACAACTGATAACTGAGAACTAAATAGTTTGGAGGGTGGTAGACATGAATCAATTAATTAAAAAAGTTGTTATTGGGTTGGGTACAGTTGTTATTGTTGTCAGTTTGATGGGGTGTGATAGCTTATTTCCTCCTGCTGGTGATCTTGTGGAAAGGGTGAGTGATGGTGATACAGTGGCGTTAATAGGTACTGATAATCAGAAATTTACAGTCCGGTTTGCTTGTGTGGATGCACCAGAAGTACCTCACTCCAAAAAGGAAAAGAGTAGTAGACAGGTTCGGGATATGAATCAATTTAATTGGGGTGTAAAAGCACAAACACGAGTAGAGGAACTGATAAAACAGTCAGGAAATCGCGTCAAGTTGAATATTATAGAGAGCGATCGCTATGGTAGAAAAGTTGCAGAAGTGCGTTTAAAAGATGGAACTTTGGTTCAACAAATTTTGTTACAGGAAGGTTTAGCTAAAGTTTATCGTCCTTATTTAAGCAAGTGTCCTAGTAAAGATATAGTCCAACAAGCCGAAACACAAGCACAACAGCAAAAGATTGGTGTTTGGAGTGATAAAAAATTTGTTGATCCTTGGGAATATCGGAAGCTGAGTAAGGTTAATTAACAGGACTGCTAAGATGTAGGTTCAAACAAGCAGCTATAGCAGCTACACGAGGACTCACGAGGACTTAAGATGCAGTTTGCACCTCTATTTCCGATAGTTTATCGCATACTTCAACTCAGTTTTCCCCACTGTCTCTGGAATGGGGATAGTAACAGTAAAGCGATCGCACTCACGTTTGATGATGGTCCTCATCCTCAATACACACCCCAAGTATTGACAGTTTTAGAACGTTACAACATAACAGCTAGTTTTTTCTGGTTGGGTGCTTGTGTCAACCGTTCACCTCATATTGCCAAAGCTGTGAAAGATAGAGGACATTGGATAGGGTTACATGGTTATGAACATCATTCTTTTCCCACCCTGTCCTCAACTCAACTTAAACAGAGTTTAGAAAAAACCCAAGTTGCTATTTACAATGCTTGTGAATTAGAACCTGAACAAGTCCGCGATGTGCGTCCTCCCAATGGTTTTTTTACACCCAAAACTTTAAAATTATTTCAACAATGGAATTATAGACCAGTAATGTGGAGTGTTGTACCAGAAGACTGGGTGCGTCCTGGTGTATCTGTTGTTGTTAAACGAGTGCTGGAACAGGTAACAGGAGGATCACTGATAGTATTACATGATGGGGTTTGTGGTGGACAAGATGTGGCAGAAACTATCAAAATCTTAATTCCCCAACTATTAAAACAAGGCTATCAATTTGTCACAGTTGATCAGTTATGGCGTTGATCCCCCCAACCCCCCTTGAGAAGGGGGGATAAAATTCTCCAATTCTCCTTTTTAAAAGCGATTTTCATAAAGGAGAAACTGCACAAACCTGTAAACCGACAGGAGTGTTAATAATTAAAGATTCTACACCAAAAACTTCAGCAATATTATGTGGTGTTAGCACAGTTTCCGGTGTACCAACTTCCCAAAGATGACCTTGTTTTAATAAAGCAATGCGAGAACTATAACGGGCAGCTAAATTTAATTCATGTAAAACTGTGACGATGGTTAATTGTTGTAATTGATTGAGATTTTTGAGTAATTCTAATAACTGAAGTTGATAATTTATATCTAAATAAGTAGTCGGTTCATCTAATAATAATACCTTGGGTTCTTGTGCCAAAGCCAAAGCTAAAAAAGCCCGTTGTCTTTCACCTCCAGAAAGTTCTTCAACCAAGCGATCGCTAAAATTTTCAAGTTGTGTTTTTTGAATTGCTATCTCAACTATTTGTTGATCATTACCAGTTAATTCCCATTGCCACCAAGGTTGATGGGGAGTCCTTCCTAAACTTACCAATTGACGCACAGTTAAACCAGCAGGAATAGGTTGTTGTTGTGGTAAAAGTGCCAATTTTTGAGCTACTAAATTAGGGGGTTGTGAATGAATAGCTTTACCATCAAGTAAAATTACTCCCTGTTGAGGAGAAAGAATACGACTAATTAATTTTAATAAAGTAGACTTACCCGAACCATTAGCACCAACTAAACTTAACCATTCTCCCGTTTGCAAAGATAAATTGACATCTTTAACAATTGGTAAAACAGTATAACCACCAGTGAGATTTTGTAATTCTAAAGGCATAATTAACAAGTCAAAAGTCAAAGGTCAAAAGTAAGAAATCTTTGCATTTAAGTTAGGACTTACGCACAAGTCACGGAAGAATGAACCACGTTCACCGAAGGTGTTCCCGTTCGCGAAGCGTGCCGAAGGCATAGGGTAGGAACGAAGGACACGAAGGTAAGAAGGTTTAAGAGATATTTTGTGTAAGTCCTGTAAGTTTATAATTTACCCAAACCACCTGAGCGACGATACAGCAACCAAATAAACAAAGGAGAACCTAACAAAGCAGTCACCGAACCTACAGGAAGTTCTACCGCACCGAGTCGCGCTAATAAATCTGCAAACATCAATAACCAAGCACCGGCTAAAGCTGAAAATGGCAAAACAAAACGGTTATCTGTACCTACAATTAACCTGACCGCATGGGGAACAAGTAAACCGACAAAACCAATTAAACCAGCGATACTCACAGCACCTGCGGCTAATAAAGTGGCAATACCGCCAATTAATAAACGCGAACGTAATAAAGAAACACCCAACCCTACAGTTAAATCATCACCCAAAGCCAAAACATTGAGCGATCGCGCCAACAAACATCCACACAACAAAGCTACAATAATATAAGGACTAGCAGTAGAAATTTCCGTCCAACCGCGACCATTTAAACTACCAACTAACCAACTTAACGCAATTTGTACCTGTCCATCTTCCGCCATTAATAACAACGTACTCTGCACAGAACCGAACAAAGCACTAACAGCAACCCCTCCTAAAATCAACCTTTCCACAGAAATTCCCCCACCAGCACGACCGAGGAAAATAACAAGAGCAGAAGTCAAAATTGCCCCCAACCAAGCAGCCAAAGGAATTGCCATTGGGAAGACTTGCAAAACAATCATAATAATCACAATTAACCCAGCACCAGCAGAAATTCCCAAGATAAAAGGGTCAGCCAAACTATTACGTAACATCCCCTGTAAAAGAGCGCCAGACATACCCAAAGCCGCACCCACAACCAACGCTGCAACAATACGAGGTAGACGTAAATCCCAAAGAATAGTTTGTTTAATAGGGTCGCCTTCTCGTATCAAAGCTTGGTAAAAATCGGACATATTTAAAGGAACAGCACCTTGAGAAAGGGAAACGAAAAAAGTGATAACCAAGGCGCTACAAATAAGTAAAATAGCCCAGAGTAGACGATATTTTGTGAAAATTTTCTGCATTTTTTATTTGCAGTAGAGAGTGTAACAGTCAATAAATTGAGAAGTTGCTTCTGTTTCAGGATGCAAAAAAATGTAAATCATGATTTGACAATCTTTCATTTGCGAAAATCACATTTATATTTTAATACAGTTTAGGTGTTGCCAGAAAAATAATGAATGTAGCCTAATTTAACAAATATTAGAGATTTTTGCTTATGGATGGGGAATACTAGAATTAGATTCCTTCTCACATCCGAGCAAACTTATACCAATATGGACTGGACAACACCACTCAAAGCCCAACAGACTGATTTTATTCAAAGACTGAAATCTAGTGACTTCCTGCATTGTGACAAACAAGGCCAGCATAGTGAACTAACTGTCATATCTGGAGAGAGGTTAAAGCAATTACGGGATTTTTGCTGGGAGATGGTGAAAAAGTATAAACCACACGACCCCAAAAATTACTTTATCAACAAAATGAAGGGAAAACTGGGTGAAGAAGTTGTCAAAACTCGGTTAGGTAATTTTGTCACAGAAGTGGACTATGAAAAGCGCGTTGGTGGTGATGGAAAAGTTGATTTTACCCTAACGTCTGACCCAGAAGTGGGTATTCAGGTAAAAGCCCGTAATGGTAAATTTGATGAAATTAAATGGATAATTAGCCAAGAAGAGATTGAAAAAAATGCGGTTCTAGTTTGTATTTTAATTCAAGAAGAAGTGAGCGAGGCTGAGACTAAATACAATCTGATTTTGGCAGGATTTTTACCAACCGATATAATTACATCTGCTGATGGTAAAGCCTTGGTAGGGATAGATGAGTTACTTTATTCTGGGGGTTTACGCTGCTATTTAGAAAGTTTGGCATCTTCTGAAGTTGATGAATATATGCGTCTAGGAGATGAGTGTGTAAAGAAAGAAGATTATCGAGGTGCTGTTAGTTATTATTCTCAAGTATTGCAACTGCAACCAAATAATGTAGATGCTTACAATCAAAGGGGACGTACCATGTATTATTTAGGAGATAAGGATGGTGCAATTAAGGATTTTAACCAAGCTATTAGGATTGATCCTAACTTTGCTAATGCTTACAACGGTCGAGGAGTTAGCCGTTCTGATTTAGGAGATAAGGATGGTGCAATTGAGGATTACACTCAGGCTATCAAAATTGATCCTCAATATGCAGATGCTTACAACAACCGAGGTTTTGATCGTTATGAATTAGGAGATAAACAGGGTGCGATTGAGGATTACACTCAGGCAATCAAAATTGATCCTCAATATGCAGATGCTTACTGGAAAAGAGGTGTTGCTTGTTCTGATTTAAGAGCGAAGCGGCGTGCAATTCGTGATTTCCAAAAAGCAGCAGATATATACAAAAGAGAAGGTCAGGAAAAAGACTATCAAGATGCTATGGAGGAAATCAGAAAGTTGAGCCAATAATTTATTTATGTCAACGGTTTAGTAATAAAAAATATAGGTTAGTTTAGGCAGTCGCAACCCAACGAAAAATAATCAATTTTGGGTTTCATTGCTTCACCTCAACCTACATTACAGCAGTTTTCACATCATTACACCACACTCTTAATTACTCTCTGCGCCTCTGCGTCTCTGCGTGAAATAAAAAATCAATATTTGTTGGGTTTCATGTCTTCAACCCAACCTACATATAAATTAAGCCACCTTCAAAGACTTACCTAAAACTTGCGATTCGGGAAGACTAACAACAAAACATTCATCTTCTTGTGACCATTGAATAATAATCGTGTATTTCATTCCTTTCCTTTATTTCCTTGAAACAAACTTGTTAATTTTGCGTTTCTCTCTCTTTGCGCCTTTGCGTGAGAAAAATAACCCATCATCACCCACCCAAAATCTCTTTTAAACCTCTTCCCTTAGCTTCCTTCGCTTCTTCGTGGTTCATTCCTCCGTGTCCTCTGCGTCTGGAGCGGTTCGTTAAAAAAACCTACAAAACCTCCAAAACCCGCCCCACATCAACCAAAGTATTCGCACACAAAATACCCGAAGCAGCAACAGCAGGAACACCAATACCTGGTAAAGTGCTATCACCCACCCGATACAAACCCTTTATCGGCGTATACATACCTGGAACCATCCCCTTACCCGCAGCAATAGCAGGCCCATAAGTACCTCGATAGCGTCGCAAATAATGAGCATGAGTTAAAGGAGTACCAACCAACTCCAACACCACACGCTCCCGAATATCCGGGATAACTCGCTCTAAAGCCCGGTATAAACTTTGCGCCTTTTCCTGTTTTTGATTTTCATAACCATCATTACGTTCCCATCCCGCAAAAGGTTCTAAAGTGTAAGCATGAACCACATGATGTCCTTCCGGTGCTAAAGACGCATCCCACACACTAGGAATAGAAATCATGCAAGTATTTCCAGGAACAGTAATATCTTGATTTGCATCATGAACCACCACATGATGTCCTGTTAAATTCTCCAACCCTTCCGCCTTGATACCTAAGTGTAAGTGCATAAAACTTGCAACCGCTGGTGTATCTAAAGCAGCTTGGCGATAACTTGCAGGTAAATCTTCAGGACGTAGTAAATAATTATAAGTATCCCAAAGAGTCGCATTAGAAATAACTATTGGTGCTTTCAAAGTTTCACCGCTTCGTAACTTCACGCCAACCGCTTTTCCCCCTTCCACCAAAATTTGCTCAACATGACAACCCAAACGCAACTCACCGCCCCAACGTTGCAAACCCCGTACTAAAGCATCAACAATTGCTTTACTACCCCCCATCGGATACTCAACCCCAGCGCGGGAGCGTTCACCGAGCATAAAAGCTACTTCTGGGGCAATTGTGCCTTCAGCCTTTAAACCAGATAAAAGAAAGCATTCTAGGTCAATTAGTCGCCTTACCCAAGGGTCTTTGATAGTAGCATCCATCACACTACCAACAGAAGTTTGCACAATTGGCAAATTTAACAACATTTTTCCCAAAGATGGCAAATAACGCTGTAACAATAGGGGTATAACTTGCCAATCAGCCCTCAGTGCTAAGGTAGGAATACCTTTCATTGCGTCATAAAGTCCGAGCAGACGCTGTTCAAACTGTTGAAATTCCCTAGCACCAGCAGGGGTAATTTTCTCCAACTCCTCACGGTAGCGTTCAGCATTGCTATAAACTGCAAAAGTGCCTTCAGGAAAGTGATAATGTCCTAAAGGATCGTAAGGTATAACTTGGAGAGATTCACCAAGAACATCGAGAATTTGTTTGAGGGGATTTAAACTCTGAGATGCTGTAAGACCACAATAAAAGGAGGGACCCGAATCAAACTCAAATCCGCGTCTTTTAAAACTGTGGGCTGCACCTCCGGGAATAGTGTGACTTTCACAGACAATTACCCGTTTTCCATAACGCGCAAGTAACGCCGCCGCAGATAAGCCACCAATACCGCTACCAATCACTAAAACATCAATATCTTGCATATTTGTCAGTTGTCAGTTGTCAGTTGTTTATTTTATTTCACCCATGACTCATGACCAATTACCGATAATAGAACCAAAAATAGAACCTTTAATTCAACTGAGAGGTATTTCTAAATCTTTTGGTAAAAATAAGGTTTTAGATGATGTTGATTTGCAAATTTTCAAAGGGGAAGCCATAGGGATTATTGGACCATCGGGAACTGGTAAATCAACGATTTTAAGAATTATAGCTGGGTTATTACAGCCTGATGAAGGAGAAATTTATATCCAAGGGAAAAAGCGAGATGGGTTAATTGAGGATGGTGCTGATTCTGTGGGTATTGGGATGGTATTTCAGCAAGCGGCCTTATTTGACTCCTTGAATGTGGATGAAAACGTTGGTTTTTCATTGTATCAGAATTCAAAATTAGAGCGATCGCGTATTAGCAAACTTGTTAACGAAAAATTAGAAATGGTAGGTTTACCAGGGATAGGTCATCTTTACCCCTCAGAACTGTCGGGAGGGATGCGAAAACGGGTAAGTTTTGCCCGTGCGATTATGTCTAATCCTGAAAATCCCCAAGACAGTCCAGAAGTTTTATTGTACGATGAACCCACAGCCGGACTTGATCCTATCGCCTCAACGGTAATTGAGGATTTAATTCGCAGTTTGCAATGTACACAAGGAGTCTGTAGTACATACTGCATTGTTACCCACCAAGAGAGTACCATTCGCCGTACAGCTGACAGATTGATATTTCTTTATCAAGGTAAAGTGCAATGGCAAGGTAAAGTTAGTGAAATAGATCATACTGACAACCGTTTGATCAGACAATTTATGAGTGGGAGTATACATGGTCCGATTCAAGTAGTTGGTTGATACTAGTTGGGATTTTTTTAGGTTTTATATTTTAGATTTTGGATTGTGAAATAATTACTGCATCAGCTTTTCATGCTTACATTTGTCGCATTCATTTTGCAAATTGGGATCACAAATCAGGACTATTTAGGACTATTGTTATGGAGCGCGAAAAAATGCGAGGTCTAATCAGCGGCTTCACGTCTACACGAACTTTTAGAGAAGGCTCGGTGGGATTGTTAATCTTACTGGGTTTAGGAGCATTTGGGGTAATTCTTCTGTGGTTAAATAGAATCACTCCCGGACGCAGTTCTTATAAAGCTTTAGTGGAATTTGCTAACGCTGGGGGAATGCAAAAGGGCGCACCTGTTCGTTATCGTGGTGTGAAAGTGGGTAGTATTTCCAATATTAAACCGGGAGTAAATGCCGTTGATGTGGAAATTGAAATCAATGATCCTAATTTGCTCATTCCTGCTGATTCTAAGATAGAAGCCAATCAAAGTGGATTGATCAGCGAAAGTATTATTGATATCACCCCAAAAAACCCCCTACCGACTGGGGCTGATATTGCTAAACCTTTAGACAAAGATTGTAATCCCAGTCTGATTATTTGTAACGAATCTCGTAAGTTACAAGGTCAGATTGGTATCAGCGTTGATGAATTAATTCGCCAATCATCTAATTTTGCTGCTCAATATAGTAATGAGGAATTTTATCAAAACGTGAATCGACTTTTAGTAACCTCTGCCGATGCGGCTACAAGTGTCGCTAAACTGAGTCGAGAAATGCAAACTGTCAGCAAAAGTTTTCAAGGACAATTAGGGACTTTTTCTAATACTGCTGTCACAATACAACGAGCAACAAATGAACTTACCACTACAACGACGAAAACCGCAAATCAATTAGGTGAAACAGCCAGCGATTTTAGTACAACTGCAAAACAAGCAAGTCGGTTGTTAAATAATCTAGATGAGTTATTAACCACAAATCGTTCTGCTTTAGTCGGTACTTTAAATAATATTACTCAGACAAGTAACCAACTGCGTCAAACAGTCAGCAGTTTATCACCTGCGGTTAATCGCTTAACTGAAGGAGAATTATTGAAAAATTTAGAACTTCTCTCTGCTAACGCTGCTGAAGCTTCAACTAATTTAAAGGATGCTTCTAAAACTTTAAATGATCCTAAAAATATCGTTCTACTTCAACAAACCTTAGATGCAGCTAGGGTGACATTTGAAAATACACAAAAAATTACATCTGATTTAGATGAATTGACAGGCGATCCCAAATTCCGCCAAAATCTTCTGCAATTGGTAAATGGTCTGAGTAAATTGGTGTCTTCTACACAAGATATGCAGCAGCAAACAAAAGTGGCTGTCACCTTAGACTCACTCAAAGCATCTGTCAATCAGCCAAAAGTTATAACACCCACTCCACCCCGGAAAGCTCAAGCTTTTGTAACTCCATCAACAGTCGTCACTCCTACCCCACAAGTAAAAGCAATTGTAGAAAAATCTCAAAAAGTTGTAACACCCGTTCCCGAAGTAAAAGCCATTGTTGATGAACCCAAAGTTATAACACCTACCCCAACCCTGAAAGCTGATGTAGAACAAACCAAAGTTACAACACCTACCCCAAACCCAAAAGAATTTGTAATCATTGAACCAGATTTAGTGCCAGCTTTAGTACCTCCTACACCATCCCCCCAGGAAGATGCAGGGGAGCAGGGGAGCAGGGGAGCAGGGGAGTAGGGGAGCAGGGAGAGAACAACAACTGACTCCTGACTTGTGTCTTTTGCCTAATTCCAATCCTGTTCTTCTTTTTTGCCCCGACTTTTATAAATGCCTCCAACGTCATGGAGTTGGCGGGTTTTGATCAAAAGTTCTTCTTCGGTTAAACCCCAACGTTGCAAAACTTTATCTAAGTCGTTTTGAATGTCCCGTGCGCCTGGAAAGCCTTGATAGCGAATTTTCAGCCTAGCTAATTCGGCCAAATTGTAATCTGTTGGCTCCTGAGCGAGTAAACTATTAATAAGGGGACGATCACGATTGTAAAGGGGATGCTGTTGGTCTTTACTTGCTGAATATTCTGTCATAATTATTACCAATGATAGGATTTCGGATTGATCAAGATTAAAGGTCCTAATAGTTTGCTAATTTAGGCATAATTGGCTAATGACGGCAACTACACCTGAGCTAATACGGCTCTCACCACTGTCATCCAATTTTAAATAAAGATACATTGTCTTTAAGAAAATACAAGAAACTTTAGATGAGGGTGAACTTTATATCACCCAAAGTCCAAGCAGCAAGGGAGCAAGAACCCGCTATGTTTGAACACTTCACGTCCGAAGCCATTAGGGTAATTATGTTAGCTCAGGAGGAAGCACGCCGACTGGGACACAACTTTGTAGGAACAGAACAAATTCTCCTGGGTTTGATGGGAGAAGGAACAGGGGTTGCTGCTAAAGTGCTAGCCGAGTTGGGCGTTACCCTTAAAGATGCGCGTCGGGAAGTAGAAAAAATTATTGGTCGGGGTTCTGGTTTTGTCCCACCGGAAATTCCTTTTACACCCAAAGTAAAAAATCTGTTTGAGCAGTCTTTTAGAGAGGCTCATAGTCTTGGACACAACTACATAAACACTGAACATTTATTGTTAGGGTTAACTGAGGCTGGCGAAGGAGTAGCTGCCAAAGTCTTGCAAAATCTGGGAGTTGACTTGCAGACTGTCCGCGCTGCTGTCATGAGTCGCCTGGGTGAAGATGTAACAGTTTTTGCGGGTGGTACTAATACCAGACGTAACCAAAACCTCACTATAGAAGAGTTTGGCAGAAATCTTACTAAACTAGCCCAAGAAGGCAAGCTTGACCCTGTAGTTGGTCGTCAGAAAGAAATTGAGCGCACGGTGCAAATTCTCGGTCGCCGCACCAAGAATAACCCTGTTTTGATCGGGGAACCAGGAGTTGGTAAAACAGCGATCGCTGAAGGTTTAGCGCAACGCATTATCAATCAAGATGTACCGGAAGTTCTGCTCAACAAGCAAGTAATCAGTCTCGATATGGGTTCACTTGTTGCTGGAACTCGGTTCCGTGGCGACTTTGAGGAACGCCTGAAAAAAGTCATGGATGAAGTTCGCTCAGAAGGCAATATCATCCTCGTGATTGACGAAATTCACACCTTAGTCGGTGCAGGTGGTACAGAAGGCGGCTTAGATGCAGCTAACATCCTCAAACCAGCTTTAGCCAGAGGTGAACTCCAATGTATTGGCGCAACCACCTTGGATGAATACCGTCAACATATTGAACGCGATGCAGCTTTAGAGCGTCGTTTCCAACCAATTTTGGTAGGAGAACCATCTGTAGAAGAAACCATTGATATTCTCTACGGTTTGCGCGGTGCTTATGAACAGCACCATAAAGTCACCATTTCTGATGCCGCAGTGATAGCAGCAGCACAGTTATCGGATAGATATATTAGCGATCGCTTCCTCCCAGATAAAGCCATAGACTTAATTGATGAAGCTGGTTCTCGTGTGCGTTTACGTCACTCCCGCATCGTCAATAACAAAGAAATCAAACTGCAACTCAAAAACATCAGCAAAGACAAAGCTGAAGCCATTAGACTTCAAGATTTTGGTAAAGCCAGTAAACTTTATCAAGAAGAACTGGAACTGCAAGCCAAACTCGACTTAGAAGATAACCTGAAAACGGTTAAAGCCATTGTTGACGAAGAAGACATCGCCGAGATTGTCGGTTCTTGGACAGGTGTACCTGTTAACAAACTAACCGAATCCGAGTCAGAGTTACTACTACACCTAGAAGACACCCTCCACAAACGCCTCATCGGACAGGAACAAGCCGTTGCAGCCGTTTCTCGTTCCATCCGTCGCGCCCGTGTCGGGTTAAAAAGTCCTAACCGCCCCATCGCCAGCTTTATCTTCTCTGGGCCAACAGGGGTAGGGAAAACCGAACTAGCCAAAGCATTAGCGGCTTACTTCTTTGGATCTGAAGATTCCATGATTCGCTTGGATATGTCCGAATACATGGAAAGCCATAACGTTTCCAAGCTCATCGGTTCACCTCCAGGTTATGTAGGCTACAACGAAGGGGGACAACTCACGGAAGCAGTGCGGCGCAAACCCTACACAGTGTTACTTTTCGACGAAATCGAAAAGGCGCATCCCGATGTATTCAATATGCTGCTGCAAATCTTGGATGATGGACACCTCACCGACGCAAAAGGCCGGAAAGTGGACTTCAAGAACACCTTGATTATCTTGACATCTAACATTGGTTCTAAGGTAATTGAAAAAGGTGGCATGAGTTTAGGCTTTGAATTTGATAATCAAGCCGATGCCAGTTATCAGCGTATCCGCAGCTTGGTAAATGAAGAACTGAAAAATTACTTCCGTCCTGAGTTCCTCAACCGTGTTGATGAAATTATCGTCTTCACTCAGTTGAACAAAGAGGAAGTCAAGCAAATCGCCGAAATCATGTTGCGTGATGTAGCCAACCGCTTAAAAGACAGAGGAATTAAACTCCAAGTCACAGAAAGCTTTAAAGACCTCGTTGTCCGTGAAGGTTACGACCCCAGTTATGGTGCTAGACCCTTACGCAGAGCCATTATGCGCTTGTTAGAAGATTCTCTAGCTGAGGCTATCTTATCTAGTCATATTCTGGAAGGTGATACAGCCATTGTTGATGTCGATGATGATGGGCAGGTAATAGTCAGAAAAACCGAAACCCGCGAATTCATGTTAGCTAACGCTGGTTAATGTTGAATAGCATCTCAAAACTACTCGGTTAATAGGGTAAGGGGTAAACCTTTACCCTTTTGCTTTTTTTCAAACAAACAGAACTTAAGAACTTTCATCTGACTGATCCAAGGCAATGTTAGACTGCATTGGTAAAGTGATACCTATTGATGCTGCACATTGCAAAATTGCCGCTTCGTATTTTTTAGAATTGACAAGACTTCGAGCAGTCTGCAAATTCAACTCAAAAATATCAATTGCTCTTTCAATCTGTCCTAATCTTGCTGATTCCAAAGCAAGATAATTGAGAGCAGCTACTCTATAACTACTGATTTTAAATGCAGCTACAACATCCATCGCTATATCAAATCTTCCTATACTGATGAGTTGTTCTATGATCGTATTTAAAAAACGTTTATCCTTATTTAGAGATTTGGCGATTTCACTAAATCTATCAAATTGTTCAAACTCCAAAAGATCCAGTGCAAATTGTTGTTTCTGATAATTTAAATATGATTCGTCATAACATTTCCGAACAAAAGTTGGAAAAAATGATGGTTCAGAAGTCAGGCTCACTTTCCACCAAGCTATGAATTCAGAAATAAGTCTTTTCTGCTGCTCTATTTCTGTACAAGTCTCTTGTGAAGGTCTTCCTAAAACTAATTTTGGATCTTCTGGTCTATGAGCAAGCTCATTAGGAATTGCGACACATTTTCCAGATTTGGCGTTTTTCGTAAACTCTTGAGGAGTTGAACACATATAGACGTTTTGGCTGCAAACTTTGCAATAGCGAACGTCCCTATCCTCAGTTTGATTTAGAGAATCCCATTCCTGTGGACATCGGAATTCCAAAATATCTGGGCAGTTCCAAATTTGTGAAAAGTTTTTCATGGATTTTAAGTCACTATTTAGGTTTACAAAAAGCGCCTGAGCAAATGTAATTCATACCTTAATAGTCATTATCAGCCACACAAATACCTTTACATTTAATACCGTTTGTAGCAGTGCGCTGACAATGAGAACAGAGAACTTTTTCGGTTTCGGTTTCTTGATTTATTTTTATACTATCAATTGCCTGTAGCTTGTCTTTTTCGGTTTGGAGTTTTTCATTCATAAGAATGGCGGAATTTTTTGCTGTTTAAATTTTACAAGCTCTGTATTAGTCTCACCGCCGCCCATTGCCCCAGACCGTTGTCTAGTCTGCATTTAACAGTTTGCGGAACACAATTTTATCATCACCCGCCGCGTAGAAATCACGAATACGTGCTTCTTCCTGGAAGCCATACTTCCCGTAAAATGCCCTTGTGCGCTCAAATTCCGGTAGTCCTGAAGTTTCCACCACTAGCATCCGTCCACCACGTGCTATCAATGTTTGTTCAACATAGTGCAGTAATTTCCCGCCCCGTCCTTGTCCCTGGAGGTCTTCTCGGATGGCAATTAATAGCAAATTCCACGTTTGATGAGTCATCCGTTCCGGTTCGCAGTAAGCTACTCCAACAGGCTCATTTTCTTCGTAGGTAAGCCAAAAGCTTTCGGTTTCGCCGTCTTTAAAGTAATCGGACAGCATTTTTTTCAGATAATCAAGTTCTTGAGCCTGAAAGCCAATAGTTTCAGCTACGGCGATTAGCGCGTTTGTGTCGTCGGGTGTGGTCCGTCGAATCATCGTCAATAGTAACAATAGAATGTAAGCCACACCAATGGTACTACAATATGCTACAAAAGCTGGTTAGCTGTAGGTTGAATAAAATGAAACTCAACAAATAAATCTCAACAACAGGGATAATGTTGGGTTGCGTTCCTTAACCCAACCTACAATATAGGCGATCGCACCGCCATAACTCTGGTGAAAGATGAAGAGTTAGTGTCATCAGTCTTTTCCCGCAGTTAATCTCGCTAGAACTGCTCGTGAGTCACTACCGACTCGCTCATAAGCTGCACAAGAATCTCGAAGAGGACAAGCCCATTCTGGTTCTTCTTCAAAAGCATGACGAAAAAGGCATAACCCTGAATCTTGGGTTACAGGTTCAGTGATCTCAATTGATCTAATTATCGCTCGACACTCTCTACTTATGAGTCTCCATCCCCTCTTGAAATTTTATATTTCCGAACTCAGCATTGCTGAACGCATCCAACTGGTTGAAGATTTATGGGATAGCATCTTAGAACACCAAGAGGAAATTCCCTTGAGTCAAGCACAACAACAAGAATTAGATCGACGTTTAGATAATTAAAAAAAAATCCTACAAGTGGTTCTAGTTGGGAAGAGGTTAAACAACGCTTAGAATTTGCCCAATAAACTATAACCTCCCATCCCCAAATACCCCCAACACCTACTTACAAAGATACCGCATACAACCGATCGCCAATAATTCCGCGAATATTCTCAACCATCTGACTATAGACAGCATCAGATAAAACAGGTTCAGAACCTTCTAACTGCACCTGTTGATCTAAATCAATCCAAGATTTACAACCACCGTATTCAGGTAAATAAGGAATATACTGCACCTGGGGGAGTTTATAAGTCCGTAACAAAAGAATGTATAAAGGTTGACGCGCTTTCCATTTTAGGCGATCGCTAATAAAATACTCGTTCCAAATATGAAAAGGAAGTAATTCACTGACAATAGACTCATCTGCAACGGGTAAAATATCCGTAATTTCTGCCCAACTACCGATGCGAATTGTTTCTGGATGCCATCCTGATGTGACTGGATAGACAAGATCAGCATACTCAGCCTTGAGCAAAAAAGATTGTTGATGTTCGTAAGTAGGGTAGAGCAGAACCTGTTCATGAGCAACGCTGAAACGTCCCCCCTGTTCATGGATACCGCCTTTACGAAGTAACATAATCGTTTGGCCGTTTTCCAGCGCATTTACGGCTACAGCCCATTCTTTGAGAGCATGAAAAGTGGTAGTCAGTTCCATGAGCATCTTTTATTAGGTGACAGGTGATAGATGACAGGTTACAGGTAATAGGTTAAAAGTCTAATTGTGTTCTCATCACTTTAGCTGTTGTCAGAAATTAGAGGAAAACTATGGAAAAACGCAAACTGGGTACATCAACCGTACAAATCTCACCCATTCTCATGGGAACTTGGCAAGCAGGGAAAAAAATGTGGGTGGGAATTGAGGATGATGACTCAATTAAAACCATTCGCGCTGGTTACGAAGCCGGAATTACAACCATAGATACTGCTGAAGTTTATGGTGATGGACATTCTGAACAGATTGTAGCCCAAGCTTTGTCTGATGTGCGCGATCGCGTGGAATATGCCACAAAAGTTTTTTCTAATCATCTCAAATATCAACAAGTGATTGAAGCTTGTGAGCGTTCCCTGCAAAATCTCAAAACTGACTACATCGACCTATACCAAATTCATTGGCCATCTGGTGCTTTCAACAGTGAAATCGTCCCTATAGAAGAAACCATGAACGCCTTAAATCATCTCAAAGAACAAGGTAAAATTCGTGCCATTGGAGTTTCTAATTTTTCCCGTGAACAAATAGCAGAAGCCTCCCAATATGGACGTATTGATAGTTTACAACCACCTTATTCTTTATTTTGGCGGAATGTAGAGACAGATGCCATGCCATACTGTGTGGAAAATAACATTTCGATTTTGGCTTATTCACCTTTAGCACAAGGATTGTTAACTGGTAAATTCGCTCCTGGTCATAAATTTGACCCAGCCGATAACAGAGCTAAAAATAGGTTATTTCAAGGTGAAAACTTTGAACGCGCTCAACAAGCATTAGACAAACTTAGACCCATAGCTGAAAATCATCATTGTAGTTTAGCGCAGTTAGCATTGGCGTGGTTAATTGCCCAACCTCAAACAAATGCGATCGCCGGTGCAAGATATCCCCAACAAGCACAAGATAACGCCAAAGCCGCAGCAATCAATCTTTCTACTGAAGAAATCGCCCAAATAGACAATATTGGCCGCATTGTTACCAACCATTTCGACAATACAGGAATTATGTGGGAATGGTAATTGGGAAATAAGGGAACAGGGAACAGGGAACAGGGAACAGGGAACAGGGAACAGGGAACAGGTAGAAAGCTATTCTCCCCACCTTCTCATCACCCCATCTCTACTGTCACCTGTCAAGAGTCACCTTTCCCCAATGTTGCTAATTGAAACAAAACATCAAGTTTAGTAAACAAGCGATCGCATTTGAATTAGGGTTTGCTAGATTATATTCATAAGTTCATCAGGACACAAAAGAAGAACTAACCAACCAAAAGGGCAATGACATAAGTGTCCCCCGTCAGAAGCCCAAGCAAGATTTAGCATATACCATTTAAAGTGGCATTCCGACTGTTGTTTATAGTCGCGCCAAATCCCGAAGCGGAAAAACAGAAAAGTGCTAAACTTGTAGTTTTACTGTCAACCCTAGTTATTGACTTTCAAACACTTACTTAACCTTAACAATTTGAACCCTCTGAATTCGCTAGAACCTGGTCAACCCTGACCAGGTTTTTAGATGTTTATTGAATAATAGATAAAACCCAATCACGGAAAATAGGGTTTACTTGCTCAGGTACTTCATCATGGGGACAATGACCAGCAGTGAGAAAATATTCTGTTAGTTGGGGATAATATTGATGGAATTTCTGGGAACGTTCCCGCGCTTTCATCCAAGGATCTGCTTCACCCCATAATAACAATAAAGGACAAGTTAATTGTTTGAGTAAAACATCAACTTTCTCCCCTTGGGGAGTGCTAAAAACAGAGACAAATACATCTAAAGCACCTTGATCATAAGCCGGACGTTGAATTTCTTCAACTAATTGATCAGTAATTGCCGTTTTGTCCAAATAAACCTTTTCTAAAGTACGACGAATTACCCAACGTTGGCGCACATATTGAAATAATAAAGCCTGAGATAAACGCCGTTTAAAAGTCCATTTGACAGTTTTACCTATTAGTTGCTGTAAAGGATTTTTCGGAGGTTGAATTTGAGTTTGTATCGCTTCCGGTTCAGAAAAGGGACCAGCACTATTAAGTAATACTACTCCAGCGACACTATCAGGACATTGAGACGCAACACATAAGCAAGCATAACCACCAAGGGAGTTACCTGCTAATACTGTTTTTTCACCAATGACTTCACTAATAAAATCTCGCAGTTGGTCGCGCCATAATTCCCCACTGTACTGCAATTTCGGTTTTGCTGAACGTCCAAATCCCAAAAGGTCAATGGCGAATACTTGAAAATCTGCACAAAGTCCGGTAATATTTTTTCTCCAGTGGTCTGTGGAAGCACCAAAACCATGTACTAACAGCAAAGGGGGACGCTGGGGTTGTTTCTCTCCTGCTTGGACATAGTAAACGTTGTGTCCACGCCATTGCCAGTATTGTCCGGGAATTGGAGTTGTAGAGGGTGCTATAGTTGTCTGCATAATAGGAAGAAATGTTAAGTATTGTTAATAATCTTAGATTAGCAGTGAAATTACCAATTGAGTAGCTGGTTTTATTTCTTATCTAACTATCTCATCCTTGAAAAGGAATTTGTGTATGCAGTTTAGTTATAGAATATCAATGATTTTCAATACCACTTTGCTGGTATTTTTTAACTTATTACCCTTGCCAATTATGGCTCAAGGAAGCAACTATAACCTGATCAAAAATAACAAATTAGACGAACAAGAAGAAGAAAATTCCTTTAAAATTACACCAGAAATTTGTGAAATGAATGCTCAAGCTTTGGAAATGTTACCTCCAGAAGTTTCTAGATATTTTAAAGATTTTTGTGATGCAGGTAAAAAAGGTGGAGTTACTGAAAACCAAGATATATTAAATATATTCACTGGTGTGAAAAATGAGCGCACTTTGGAAAATTATTTTCAAGGTTTAGAAGCAGCTAGAAAATCAGGTAATTCTGTTCAAGAAAGACAATTGCTGTCTATAATTGCATTAGGTTATGCAAATAAACTCCATTTTAATAAAGCACTAGAATTTTATGAACAAGCTTTAATTGTCAATAGGAAGAATAATGATCCACAAGTTGAAGCAGAAACATTAAACCAAATCGCTAGATTATATGCACGCAATAGACAAGAATTGCAAGCTTTAAAATATTTAGAGCAAAGTTTAGCTATCACTCAAGGTAAAAAAGATAAAAAAAATCGAATATTAAGACTGCGATTAGATACTTTAAAATTGATGGGTCTTATCTATCAATATCAAAATCAAAAAAATCAGGCTTTAAAGATTTACGAAGAAGCTATATCTATTGTAAAAGGTGGATTGATAGATAGACAAACCCAAGGTTTAACATTACGGGAAATTGGCAGATTCTATCAAATTAGTGGAGATTATGCTCCAGCTTTATCATTGTATAAAGAAGTTTTAGAGATAGGTAAAAATGATAGTTATGTAAGATTATTGGGTTTCAAAAGTCTTGGTGATTTATATGAATTGCAGAATAATTATGCTCAGGCTTTAGAATTTTATGAGCAAGCTGTAAAATTAACTAAAAACGATAATTTAGACCTATATTTAGGTTCTAGTTTGGCCGATGTAGGGAGAATTTATAATCGTTTAGGAAGGCATCAAGAAGCCGAAAAACTCCTAATTCAATCGGTTCAGCAAGCAGAATCACAATATAAATTAACTCCAGATGATATTCCCGAAAATGGTTCTAGTATTTTAGGTAATGTCTCTAGTTTTGTAGATCAGTTTACACCAATGTTACAGGAAACCGAAAAAAATAGCTATCAAGAATTACAAAGATCACTAATTGCCCAAAATAAAAATAATGCGGCTTTAGAAATATCTGAAAGAGGTAGAGCAAGAGCTTTTAGTCAATTGTTAGCTATTAATCTAGCTTTATCAGGTAAACGAGATATTGCTGTCAAAAATGATATTATCAATATTGAGCAAATGAAACAGATTGCTCAAAAACAAAAAGCAACTTTGGTACAATATTCAATTCTGAAAAAACCTATTCAAAATGGAGTGCTTGAGTATGGAATTGATATTCCCAATCCTAAAGCACAAGATGATTTACAATTATTGATTTGGGTAATTAAACCCACTGGTGAAATCGCTTTTCGTCAAGTTGACTTAAAATCAATTAATAATTCTCTAGAAACTCTGGTAAAAAATAGCCGCAATGCAATTATTAGAGTGGGTACAAGTAAGAAAGCAACAGAAACAAGTTTAAAAGAATTACATCAACTGCTAATTAGCCCTATTGCTGAACATTTACCAACTAACCCGAATGACAGAGTTATTTTTATTCCTGATGGTTCTTTGTTTCTTGTGCCGTTTGTGGCGTTACAAGATGCACAAGGTAAGTACCTGATTGAAAAACATACTATTTTGACATCACCTGCTATTAGAGTCTTAGATTTAGTACATCAGCAAAGACAAAAAGTATCAGGTAAGGGTGCTTTAGTAGTTGGTAATCCCAAAATGCCTGATTATTCTGGTAAGTTAGGTGAAAAACCCCAACCACTTTCAGATTTACCAAATGCAGAGTTAGAAGCACAAGCTATCGCTAAGTTGTTAAATACTCAAGCGATTATTGGCAATAATGCCACAAAACAAGCAATTGTTCAACAAATGCCAAATGCGCGAATCATTCATTTTGCTACACATGGATTATTAGATCATTATGAAGGATTAGGAAGTGCGATCGCTTTTGCACCTTCAGCAAAAGATGATGGTTTCTTGACAGCACAAGAACTGGTAGAAATGAAACTCAATGCAGAATTAGTAGTTTTAAGTGCCTGTGATACCGGGAGAGGAGTTATTACAGGTGATGGAGTAATAGGTTTATCACGTTCTTTCTTTGCTGCTGGAGTTCCTAGCATAGTTGTCTCTTTATGGGCAGTACCGGATGCACCTACATCTATATTAATGACAGAATTTTATCAAATTCTACAAACCCAACCCGATAAAGCTCAAGCACTGCGTCAAGCAATGTTAAACACAATGAAAAAACATCCAGCACCCCAAAATTGGGCAGCGTTTACCCTAGTTGGTGAGGCTTTGTAAATGGAAAAATTCACGAGTCAGAATGTTTGATAATCAATCTAGGACAAAATAAAGATTGACTGGCTATATTAGCATTGGTGATGGCTAGGAGAATTGAGTAATTGTTTGGGTTGATTTAGTAGGTTGAAGAAGAATTCAGAAGTCAGAACACCCTGCGGGAAGCAAGCTACAAAATTCATTCTGAATTCTGACTCCTGAATTCTGTTCGATAAAGTTTTAAATTTAGCCTAGTTGTTAGATACATCTGGGCTATTTTATTAGCGAGTCGCCAAAAGTAAGTATAATTTCAGTACCTTTTATTTGAAATCACTTTCATTATGAATAACCAAGATCATAATTATTGTCAGCAAATCACTGGAAAATCTAAACTTCTAGGAGTTATTGGCTATCCTGTAGAACATTCTCTATCACCAGTGATGCACAATGCAGCATTGAGTAAATTGGGCTTAGATTATGTTTATTTGCCTTTTCCTATTGCACCGGAAAATTTAGAGACAGCGATCGCAGGTTTTGCAGCTATTGGTATTGTTGGTTTTAGTGTGACAATTCCCCATAAACAGGCCATATTACCTTTATTAACAGAAATTTCCCCTATTGCTCAAGCTATAGGTGCAGTCAATACCGTGACTCGTCAAGGTGACGGGTGGGTGGGAACAAACACAGATGTAGAAGGCTTTATTGCCCCTCTGCAAACCACTTATCAGCAAGATTGGAGTCAAAAAAAGGCGGTAATTTTAGGTAATGGTGGTGCGGCCAGGGCGGTTGTTGCTGGTTGTATTCAGCTAGGTTTAGCAGAAATTCATGTCGTAGGACGCAATATATATAAATTAAAGGATTTTCGTCAAAGTTGGGAAAATTCACCCTTTGCAGATAAATTTCAAGTCCATGCTTGGGAAGAATTACCAAACCTAATTCCCCAAGCTAATTTGTTAGTAAATACCACTCCTATCGGGATGTATCCCCACGTAGATCAATCACCTTTAAGTGGAGAGGAGATGGTTAAATTACCTTCAGGTGCTATCGCTTATGATTTAATCTACATCCCCAAACCTACGAAATTTTTACACCAGGCAGAAGAACAAGGTGCAATTCCCATTGATGGTTTAGAAATGCTAGTTCAGCAAGGTGCAGCAGCATTGAAAATCTGGTTGCAAGAGGAAAAAGTACCTGTAGCCCAAATGCGCCAAGCATTGCAAAATCACCTGGGTATATAGGGATTGGGGAAAAATCAGGTCAAAAGTCAAAATTAAATAACTTCTGCCCCCTGCCTCCCTATTGTGGTATTTTCATATACCTTTCTTGTCCTTGGGAATTATAGAGAAATACGGGTAGGTTAGCATTATCACTAATTACTCCTAAAGCTTGTTGCAAAGTTTGTAAATGACTTTGGATATCAGGGTTAGCACTTTGTAATGCTTGGTCATACTCCGGGGTTAAACGGACAACAATTCCCTTAGTTTCGATGCTAAAAGTGCAAAAACGCATCTTATTGACACAGGTACTTCCCAGATCAGCGCGAGTTTGTGTCAAATTACCATAGAGTTGCTGTTTTTGTTGTGCCTGTGCAAAAGCAGTCGAATAGGGTTGGATGAGTGACTGTGCTTGATTGTAGTTGGAACTATCTTGAGAAATCTGTTTAGCTGTCTTTACAGCTTGATCCCAAGATGCTACTGCTGCCTGCCATTGATTTTTTTGCTCATAGACTTTAGCTTGATTAGCAAAATTGACAGCTTGCTGATAGTAATTAGCCGCTGCAATTTCTCTTGTAGCTATGTTGCGTGCCAATGTGAGTTTCGGTTCATATTCCACTAACAGGTTTTTAGCTTCCTCGTGTGCTGTGCTGGTTGAGGGGATGCTTTTCAAATCATTGACAACCTCTTGCCACGTAAACCGTACCCTTTGCCAGTCATTAGCAGATTTAGCAGTGGCTTGGCGTTTGCTGGCAGAATCAGCTACAGTTTTGGCTGTGGCTAGTTTTTTCTGCCATGATTCTTCACTAAGCAACTGCTTATTTATCGCTTGTAAATTGCTTTGATACTTAGGTAAATTTGCCCGCACCAGCCCATAGAGTTCATGACCAGGTTTGATAGACTCTAGTGGTGTAATTGCTTGTCGCCATAAAGCTTGTCTACTGCGTAGTTCATCCAAGCTGGTTGCGGGAGTTTGTGTTTTTTGCTCTGCTGCCGATGCTGCTTGTAAAGCTTTTACTACCTGGTTAATTTTTGTTGATTGGTCAGAAAAACTTAAAGTCAGTTCCTGGGCTGGTTGGTAACGAGGAGACCATTGAGGAATAACGTTGAGATCAGCAATAATTTTATCTAGTTGTTGTTGAACTGCTATTAGTTCTTGTGGTGATTTAGCTTTACGGATTAATTGCGGAGTCTCGCTTTTGAATTGCTCGGCTACTTGTAATTCTTTACACTCGCCAATTACACAAGCACGGTTAAGAAAGAATGCACCGCCTCCAAAAATCACTGTCACCCCCAAGACTCCAGCTAAGAGGATGGGTAAAGATGGCAGTGATAGCTTTTTGCTCTTTGATAAATTTTGTCCACCCGCAAAGGGGTCAAACTTTTCTTCTTCGGCTAACTCATTCTCACCCTCATTAAGAAATGACTTATCTGAGCTATATGTAGTAGTATCCGAGTTAAATGATGTATCTGATCCTAGTAGGGTATCCGAGCTAAATGAGTTATTTGAGGCAAATGATGAACTATCTGAACTAAATGAAGTATCCGAGATATGATCATCTGTTAGTAAACTAAATGGATTATCCGAGATATGATCATCTTTTAGAGAACTAAATGAAGTATCCGAGATATGATCATCTGTTAGTAAACTAAATGGATTATCCGAAATATTATCGTCCTCCTCCGGAGACGAGAGTCCGGGGATTTGCAGTGGTGGAAAAATTAGCTGATTTTTACCAGCACCTTGATCTAAGTCATTACTTGCTTCTGGCGATGGAATTTCATGATCTGCTTGTATCCCCTTAGCCTTGATAATTATCGAGTGTTTAGCGTAGGGTAGTTTTTCTCCGGAAACCCTGACGTAAAATTGCACCTTTTCATCATGGTATTGAGATTGCCACTGTAGCGATTCCTCAAGGATAGCAAATATTTTTTCTGTATCAACTGCTACACCTGGAGGATGTTGAGTTAAAATCATCAGTTCGCTATTTTGAACGGCGCATTTAACCTGGAGAACCGGGACAGATGGAAGTTCCAGCAGTATTTGTTCCTGTAAAATACTGGTTAGAATCTGGATATCTTCTTTTTGGAATGTTACTTTCATAATGGCTACTGCTAATGTTCTATATAGTTTTATAGTTTTTATTATCTTGGAGCAGATGAAATAGAGTAATGGCCTTTGTTACATAAGGATACATAGTTTTACTAACTGCTGTTTCCTGTCCCAGAGAACAACTTTTTAACACAAAGTTCTATCTGTCACAATAAAGTAAGGGAGCAGCGATGGTTTCGTCTTTTGCTTTTTTATACTATTAGACAATAAATTAGACAATCCAAATGCGAGTATAAATTATTTAAGGAAAAATATACAAGAAGATGCCAGTAATTTTTGAGACTGGGAAGTTTACCAAGGAGGAGCAAAAGGTCTAATCAACGAGATAGCAGCGGTTGAGGTTCTAGAAATGAATTTGCCACTGTTGCCGAATTCGATAAAATTGATTCGTGCTAAATCAATTTTCTGTCCAACCAAAGCGTGATTATGTAAACAAAGTGCTGTATCAACGATTATATAGCACTAAAAATCAGCTTTGGAATTGTTAATACAAGGTGTGTGTCAATGGATTTATTGGAGTACCAAGTTAAGGAATGGTTTAACAAGATGGGAATTCCTGTCTTACCATCTCAACGAATTGACCATCCTACAGATTTAAAACGCTTAAAAATTCGCTATCCGATTGTACTAAAATCGCAAGTACACGCAGATGAACGGGCTAAAGCTGGTGGAGTCAGGATTGTAGAAACCACCATCGATGCGATCGCAGCTGCTCAAAATATCTTTAATTTACCAATTTGGGGGGAATTGCCAGAGGTTTTACTGGCAGAAACTAAGTATGATGCCAAAGATGAATTTTATCTGGCTGTAGTTTTAGATACGGCCCTGTGTCGTCCAGTGCTTTTAGGTTGTAAAGAACCAGATATTGATTGGGAATCTCCAGGGGAGAAAATGCAATATGTGGTTGTAGAACAAGAATTTTCGCCATTTTATGCCAGAAGACTGGGATTGAAAATGGGCTTACAGGGTGCGCTAATACAGTCGATCAGCGATATTGTAGAAAAAATGTATCAGTTATTTGTGCAGAAAGACCTAGATTTAGTAGAGATAAATCCTCTAGCTGTCAGTGTTTCTGGGCAAGTTATGGCACTCAATGGTAAAGTCAGAGTCAACGAACGGGCAATTAACCGTCATCCAGAAATAGCCCAAATGGCGGCAAAAATGCTTGGCCGTCATAGAAGCAGTAAGATTAACAGCACCTTGGGTGATTGGGATGGGTTAGAAATGCACGGCAAAATCGGTATATTAGGCAATGGTACTGGTTCGGTGTTGACAACCTTGGATGCAGTCGTTAATGCAGGTGGTAAACCTGGTGTGTCTTTAAATTTACGACATTCTTTTTTGACTGATACCGGACCTACTACATTTTGCGATCGCCTGGAAACAGGTCTAAAAATCTTAGCTGCTGACAAAAGCATTCAAGTGATTCTGATTAACTTTTTGGGTTCTATTCCTCAAGTTTCCGAAGTGCCAGAAGTCATTGCTAATTTTATCCAACTAGACCCAAAAGAACTCAAATCCCATCTGTCTAATGGCAGTAAAAATCAGCCCAAACATTTACCCAGGTTGGTTCTCCGTCTTGCTGGTTCTGATTTTCAGGATGCCAGGAAATATTTAGCTACACTCAAACCCGAAGGTGAGACGCTGATCATAGTAGAAAATTTAGATGAGGCCGTCACGCAAGCAGTCCGTCTATCTAAGTTACCTGCTTATAAAAGGTAGTGTAAAAAGTCAGGAAGCAGGAGGCTCCAAGGCAGAGGGATCATAAAAATTGACTAATTACTAATGACTAATTACTAATGACTAATTGCTAAATTGTATGAACTTAACGCCAGACAGTAAAGTTTTAATTCAAGGGTTCTGTGAATTTATATCAGCAACTCATATTGCTCAAATGAAAGCTTATGGAACTAATTTAGTAGCTGGTGTTGATCCTGGATGTGGTGGACAGCAAATCTACGATCTGCCAGTGTTTGACTTAGTAGAGGAAGCAATATCAAAATTTGGGCAAATTGATACGACGATTATTTGTGTACACCCTTACAAGGTGCTAGATGCGGCTTTAGAAGCGATCGCCTCTCATATTCGACAGATAATTATTATTTCTGCTGGTGTGCCACCTTTGGATATGGTGGAATTACTCCGCAAAACAGAGACTCATGAAATCTTGCTGGTAGGACCCAACAGTCCGGGAATTATTGTTCCTGGTAAAATTCTCTTAGGCACTCAACCTAGTGAATTTTATACTCCTGGTTCAGTGGGAATTGTTAGCCGCAGTAGCACTCTTACTTATGAGGTAGCCTGGGAATTAACCAGAGCGGGTTTGGGTCAATCGATTAGTGTCAGCATTGGTAGTGATGCTATTGTCGGTTCATCTTTCTCTCAGTGGTTACAAATTCTCGATGAGGATGAAACTACAGAAGCGATCGTTTTAGTCGGCCAACCAGGGGGAGAGAGTGAAGAAGCTGCTGCACGATACATAGCTGAAGCTATTGATAAACCTGTCATTGCTTATATTGCAGGTAGACACGCACCAACAACCAAATCTTGGCATCAGTCAGGAAATTTAGCAACCGTTGTTAGACGTGATCATAATTTTGGGACAACACAAAATAAATCAGCGGCTTTCCAAGCAGCACAAGTTCCTGTGGCTGAATATCCTGCTCAAATTCCCCAATTGTTGAAGAAGGTGATGGGGAATAGGTGAAAGGCAAGAGGCAAGAGGAATGTAGAGACGTTTCATCAACCGTCTCTACAAGGATTTTTGATAACGCACTATTTAAACTGGTTTGATTTTTAATAGATAGTTCTTCCTTATCAAAATCAACTATATCAGGTTTTGGGGTTGAAGTAAACACTCTTACTTCATTATTTTGGGGACTGGGCAGAAAATCAATAATTACGAATTACCAATTACCAATTACGAATTACCAAGGGAATAAAATCAAATACCTGACTATCATGATTTGACTTTAGCAGCTTGCTATACTCTGCGTACGCCCACATTAGAGGCATTGCAGAACCTGTTGGTTTTCCTTAGTGTCAAAATTACTTAACTATATAATATCTATTGTTTAATTTTTTTTTGAGAAGTGCTACTCGTATTCTGGCATTACTTTACAAGTTTGAGGTGGAGATTGCCTCTAACTATTGGATGAACAAACACTTCTATCGCCAGATATAAGTTTCATCCAATCAAATTTTTATAATTAATTAAATTATATGAAATCATTAAAATAAGAAAGTGAGAACAGTTGTTGCCAAATAAAAAGTAGGCTTGACCAAAAATTTGGATTTTTTTGATAAAAAAACATATTTAAAGAATGCACCGAATCAAAATAAATAAATTATTTTAAATTACTTATGTTCTAAATCAGTCCTACGATAGTATTCTTGGTTTTCTATTTTAGCTAAGAGTAATTAAGAAGACTTTTGGGGAAAGCAAATTTAAAAGTTAAACGTCATAAGGAATTTTGTTTTGCTCAAAATTAACTTATATTGCAGCGTCTGGCGATCGCCAGAAAAAAGCGATGTTCGCTCTGCCTCTTAATAGCCAAAATCTCCCTTACCCTGACCCCATACACCCGATTGTTGTCCATTTTGTAATTGCGATGGTGTGTTTTTCATTCATTTGTGATTTGGTGGGTTATTTCAGCCGCAATCCACGTTTGTTTGAGGTCGGTTTCTGGAATATATTTGTCGCGGCGATCGCTATTTTTGTCGCCATAATCTTTGGACAGTTTGAAGCAGGTCTGGCACAAGTGTATCCAGCAGTCCAGCCTACACTTAATTTTCACACCGTTATGGGTTGGTCACTTGGGGCGATTATTGCCGCTGTGACAGCTTGGCGGTTTGTAATTCGCAATCGCAACCCCCTCAAAGTTCCTCCTACATATCTTGGTATTGCTACGTTTTTGATTTGTCTGGTGTTCTTGCAGGTATATCTTGGCAGCAAATTATTTTGGGTATACGGGTTGCACGTCAAGCCTGTCGTTGAAGCGATGAAGCAGGGAGCTTCTCCATGAACTCGCAGCTAATTGACTCTTTAGGATTGAGGTTAGGTGCTAACGCACTACCCTACGAAATTCCCATGCACCCGCAATTCGTTCATTTGACATTGGGTTTGTTTATTATCGGTATTTTATTTGACATAGCAGGAGCTATTTTCTCCAGAGAACGACCAATCTTCAAATTTTTGGGTCTTCCCGCCATCCGTTCTGGTTTCTTCGATGTTGGCTGGTACAACCTTTTGGGGGCGGCTGTTGTGACATTTTTCACTGTCGCATTTGGTTTTTTCGAGCTACTGCTGGCAAATCCACAAGTTAATTACAAGAGTGATTGGGGGTTGAGTGCCTCTTGGACAATGCTTTTGCATGGTTTGGGTGGCGTTTTGTTGCTGGGGGTCATCGTTGCCATGACTGTGTGGAGATGTTTACAACGCTACCACTGGCGCAAGGATGCTTCCAGACAAGTGCAGTGGAGTTATTTGTTAGTAGGCATTCTGACGCTCGGTATTTTGTATGTCCACGGAACTTTAGGAGCGCAATTGGGAGAGGAGTTTGGTATTCACGTTACAGCGGCTAAGTTACTTCAAGAAGGTACAAACCCAAATTTGCTGCTCAAATAATTAAACGAGAAGCATTCTGAGTTTATGGTTAGATTTTGGGAATATTTACTAATAGCTGGTTTGATTGCAGTGCTGCTCGTTGTCAGCCATTGGATTGGGCAGCAAGCTTATGCTTGGATGCCTCTTGAAGCTACAGCAGAAGCACAAAAAGTAGATGATTTGTTTAGCTTCTTAGTTTCAATCGGAGCATTTATTATCCTTGGGCTTGTAGCCATGATGGTGTACTCGATACTTTTCTTTCGCGCACCCAAATATGACTACAGCGAAGGACACCCATCTAGAGGCGATCTCAAGCTAGAAATTTTATGGACGGCGATTCCAACTTTGCTAGTTTTGTGGATTGCATTCCAAGGCTTCAATATTTATCAGCAATTAGATGTTCTAGGTCTGAGGCAAATCGTACATTTACATACACCCCTAGAATCACAACCAGCCTACGCCATAGCGACTGGTGAGAAACCTAAACCAGCTGCTGAGACTATTGAGGTCTTCGTAAAGCAGTGGGACTGGTCTTTCCGTTATCCAAATAATGTTACCAGCAATGAATTACACCTGCCTGTAAATCTTCGTACTCGCCTCAATATGCACGCTAAGGATGTACTCCACAGTTTTTATGTCCCTGAATTCCGTTTACAGCAGTATATTGTCCCTGGACGGGATATTGACCTCGTAGTTACACCCACTCGCACAGGGAAATACAAGCTAAAAGATGCTCTATTTAGTGGTACTTACTTTGCTTTGATGGATGCCAATGTACAGGTTGAATCCCTTGAGCAATATAACCAGTGGCTGACCACAGCGGAACAAGAACCAACAACCATCAAAAATCAGGCAGTAGCTGAGTATACCCAACCGCCAAAAACATTGTTCAAGAGTGGCTGGTACACTGTCGCACCTAATCAAACGGCAATCGCACAGAACGCAGTGCCGTAGGCAATACTCCAAAGGAGCGATCGCCAAGGAAAGAATAGTAATGAATAAAACATGATTTTATGGAAAGTATCACTAGAGATCAAGATTCCCCAACATCTCAGAACGAGCCTGAGAATAAATGGCGACGATACTTCAGCTTCAGCACTGACCATAAGGTGATCGGTGTTCAGTACATGGTGATGTCTTTCTTGTTCTTTTTGGTTGGCGGACTGTTAGCGATGCTCATCCGTGCCGAACTAATTACACCTGCATCAAATGTGGTAGATCGTCCCCTTTACAACGGCTTGTTCACCTTGCACGGGACAATCATGATTTTTCTATGGATTATCCCTTTCAATGCAGGTATCTCTAACTACTTAGTACCGCTGATGTTGGGAGCGCGGGATATGGCGTTTCCTCTACTCAACGCCATCTCTTTTTGGATGATTCCACCAGGAGGCATTTTATTACTATCTAGCTTCTTACTACCCAATGGTACGGCGCAGTCTGGCTGGTGGTCTTATCCACCAATTAGTCTGCAAATTCCTCCTGGTCAGCCAATAAATGGTGAATTTATTTGGATTGTTAGTTTAGTCATCATCGGCATTTCTTCAATTATAGGGGCTGTTAACTTCGTAACTACCATCTTTTGGATGCGCGCCCCAGGAATGACCTTTTTCCGAATGCCTGTGTTTGTTTGGTCAGTTCTCAGCGCCCAGTTGTTGCAGCTAGTTAATTTACCTTCCCTCACAGGTGCATTGATCCTGCTGTTATTTGATCTCAGTTTGGGAACGCAATTCTTCAAACCTTTAGAGAATGGCGACCCTATCATTTACCAGCACCTATTCTGGTTCTACTCCCACCCCGCAGTTTACATCATGGCGCTACCAGCCTTTGGTATATTTGCGGAGGTTCTGCCTGCCTTTTCCCGTAACCCTCTGTTTGGCTATCGGTCATTAGCTGTTGCTTCTTTAGGCATTGTTGTAGTCAGCATTTTCGTTTGGGTACATCATATGTTCACTAGTGCTACCCCTAGCTGGATGCGGATGTTATTTATGGTGACATCAATGCTCGTTGCCGTGCCTACCGGTGTCAAGGCATTTGGTTGGACTGCTACAATTTGGAAGAGTAAGCTGCACTTAGAGACACCCATGCTGTTCGCGATGGGAGGTGCAGCCATGTTTCTGCTTGGTGGTGTTACTGGCGTGATGTTAGCAGCAGTACCGTTTGATATTCACGTCCACAATACTTACTTTATAGTTGGACACTTCCACTACATTGTCTTTAACACCATCACGATGGCAATTTTTGCCGCCATTTACTTTTGGTTTCCGAAGATTACCGGACGAATGTACGCCGAAGGCTGGGGTAAATTACATTTTTGGTTAACCTTTATTGGTGCTAACCTCACGTTCTTCCCCATGCTGCCACTAGGTTTACAGGGAATGGTACGCCGAATTTCCTCCTACGACCCACGCTATCAGGGCTGGAATGTCGTTGCTAGTCTAGGCGGCTTCTTGCTGGGAGTATCTATATTGCCCTTTATTGCCAATATAGTGGGTTCATTGCTATACGGAACAAGGGCAGTTAACAATCCTTGGCACGCCACAGGACTGGAATGGACAACCACTTCACCACCACCGCAAGATAACTTTGAACAAATTCCAGTTGTGAAAAGACCCCCTTACGATTATGGTGATCCCAAATATTCAGTGATAGAACCTCCCGACTATCATCAGCAAGAAAATTAATAGCCTTCCCAGTCCCCAGTCCCCAGAACCTATGAACCGTGGCGTAATTCATGTAGATGAGAGTCCAATTCCTTTGGAACGGTGGCGGCGATACCTACCAACTTGGCTAAAGCGTTTCCTCCCAATCCGTGGTGGACGTGCTGAAGACCATCATGGTAAAGGTATGTTCGGGTTTACCGTGTTCCTGCTGTCGGAAAGCATAGTTTTTTTGAGTTTTATCTTTACTTATGTTGCCCTGCGATTGACACATTCACAAAATTGGCTATCACCTGGTATTTCGGGTCCAGAATTGTCTACTTTTGTGATTATTAGCACGGTGGTGTTACTGTCCAGTAGCTTTGTCATTCAACGGGCTGAAAATGCTCTCCAGCGTAATCAGATCAATAAATTTCGTTGGCTTTGGTTGATGACAATTTGCATGGGAACTTATTTCTTAATCGGTCAAGGAATTGAATGGAGCAACCTTGATTTTGGGTTAAGCACAGGATTAGTTGGTTCTACATTTTATGTATTAACAGGTTTCCACGGTCTGCACGTTCTTGCGGGTGTGATTTTTCAGATTATTATGCTTGTCCGTTCCTTCATTCCAGACAATTACAACAAAGGTCATTTTGGTGCAAGTGCAACCACTTTATTTTGGCATTTTGTTGATATAGTTTGGGTCTTCTTATTTTCGCTTCTCTATCTTTGGTAAACATAATAATATTCAGAAATTAGCATTATTTTTAGGAGTAATTTTATGAAGTCATTAGCACAAGAATTACCATCTCCAAGCACAATTCAAGAAACTCCAATACCTAATAAAAACCAAGACCCACTCATTGCACACGGTTTACAAAAAGAGCAGTATGTTGGCATTGTCGGACTATTGATAGCTCTGGTTGCAGCTGTAGGATTTTTTAGCCGCAGGTTTGAATATGCTATTTTATTCGCTCTTGTTCTTAGTGCTATTATTATTGCTTTCTTCTTATTTGTATAGCAAATTAGTCATTTGCTATTTTCCTTTATCCATCTATTCCTATGTGCTTCTGCGTTTTTCCCTAATAATAATAAATCCAAATCTGTAAAAATTTCACGCTTGGAGAGTTTTTATGAACAGCCCAGTTTATCAAACTGTGATCGTCGGGGGTGGTTTTACTGGTCTATTTACAGCCTTACACTTAGCTCACGAACACTATCCTCGCTCTGTGATCTTGATTGATAAAAATGAACGCTTTTGTTTTAAGCCATTACTTTATGAATATTTCGATGGCGAAATGGATAGCTTTCAAGTAGTACCGCACTTTTCGGAATTACTTAAAGGTAGTGGTGTCATCTTTGTTCAAGATACAGTTCAGTCAATAGACCTGCATCAACGGCAAGTCGAATTGGCTTCTGGGAATTCCTACAAATACAGTAACTTAGTATTAGCTTTGGGTAGCGTTACTGGCTATCATCACGTTGAGGGTGCGAATGTTAATGCCTTTCCTTTTTGGACACAAGCTGATGCGATCGCTCTTGACCGACATTTACGTGACTGTTTACAAAAAGCCATCCAAACGGAAGATGTAGAACAACGCCGCAAATTATTAACAGTAGTGGTAGTTGGTGGTGGTGCTTCCGGTGTGGAAATGGCAGCAACTTTAGCTGATTTTCTCCCACATTGGTATGGCGCTTTAGGCGGTAATTCGGCGGAAATCCGGGTCATTCTTCTCAATCATGGTCAAAAAATTCTCGATGGCGATATTAACGATCCGTTGCGTCCAATCGCTGAGACAGAATTGCAAAAACGGACTGTAAAAATTGCAATTATTAAGGAAGCAGAAGCAACTGCTGTTCACCCTCATGCCATTGAATATAAGCGCAATAATGAAGTTACAACATTGCCGACGCATACCACAATTTGGACGGCTGGAACTTCTACCCATCCCCTAATTCAAGACTTACCAATTCCGCAAGAACATCGGGATCATCATAATCGTCCTCTAGTCACTCCCACGATGCAATTGCTCGACTTTCCAGAAGTTTTTGCGGGTGGTGATTGTGCAGCAGTTCAGGATAATTCGCTACCACCTACAGCCCAAGTTGCTTATCAAGAGGGAGCAAATATTGCTCGGAATTTGAAAGCCCTTGCTCTAGGAGAAGACTGCAAACCATCTCAGGTTGACATCCGGGGAACTCTGTTGAAGTTGGGGGTAAATGATGCTGCTGCTAACTTGTTCAATGTTTTTGAAGTTGCAGGCGAACCCGCGCATTTAATCCGTCAAGGGACTTATTTAACGCTATTACCAACACCAATTCATGATTTTAAAGCTACTACAGAATGGCTCGATGAAGAGGTATTTCATCATCATCTCGACTCTCACGATGTAGGCCAAAAAGTTGTGCAGGCGGTTGAATTGGTTGGTGCTGGAGTCGTTGGTGTTTTAGTGGCGAGAAAACTATTAAAAATGTTGGGTGATGAGGAGAAGAGGTAATATAGCTGTAGCCAGATTAATTAGGACGCTTGCTTCACGTAAATTGTCCGATGTAGATAAAAGCTTGCGAACCTTACTTTTCAAAGTCGCCCAACACTTTTCAATCCGCCATCTATTAGCTGGTTTCACTGTGATGAATGACAATAAGTAAGTGGGCGTTAAAAATTGTCGTTATGACAAGGGAACAGGGAACAGGGAACGGGGAACGGGGAAGAGGGTTTTGGTGAATTTACTTTTTATTACATACTTCGGTTTTTTCCCGCCGACTTACTTAGATGGCAATATTTGTCTATGGATGGGGCGAAGTTTTACAATACCAATTACCAATTACCAATTACCCATGATGATATTTTTCCAATAATTCAGGAATATAATCATAACCATCTACACCGATAACGGAAATCATTTTAGGGCGATTTTGTTGCAGCAATACTTGGAATTTGTCTGCCCCTAATTGTCCTTTGATTATTGTCAATAAACCTGCGGGTTGTCGCCACTCTTGGGAAGAAATTTGCTCTAATAGATACATTCCCAGGCTACCAGTATAAATAGTTTTTTCAACATTTTGCAGGTGATAATAAGCTTCTGCTAAATAGGCTAAATTTCGACCTTGAGTATATAAATCTCCAGAAACTTGTGCGGTTTTAAAACCAACTTCCAGATATTTAATAGCAGTTTCATATTGTGCAGTAACTAAATAAGCAATACCTAAGCTGCTAAAACATAAAGATTGAGTTTGAAGATCACCTAATTTTTCTGCTAACTTTAAACCTTGTTCTAGATAATTAATTGCAGATTCATAAACTTCTGGTTCGATGTTTTCTAATTGCTGTGCTTGCATAACTTCGCTGTAACCTAAATTTACCAGCGCGTTAGTTTCTCCGGTTTTGTCACCTGCTTGTCTACTTAATATTAATGCTCTTTGACTATTGTTAATTGCTTCGGCATAATTTTTTTCTTGAACATAAGTACGACTGAGGTGGTTAAGATTAGCGATTTCACAAGGTCTATCTTTGGCATTTCTGGCTATTTCTAAAGCTTGTTGATGAAAATTGATTGAGCGCGGATAATTGCCTAAAGCACGTTGAGAATAACCCAATAATGTTAAAATTCTGGCTTTTTCTTGGGTTCCTTCCGCAGAACGCAGCGGTTCATCTAAATAATCAAGTGTATCCCGTAAATAACTACCAGAAAAGGAAGCAAAAATCCCACCATAGAGGGGAAAATAAGGACGTTGAGCAAAAGTTCGCAGAATTTGCAGCATTATTTGTGAAGCTGCATTGCTATATATTACTGCTTGGGTTTGAAAACCGTTTGCTAATTGACTCCAAATAACTGCAAAGGTTAAAAATGTGGAAATGGATAATTTGGGGCCTGCTTGAATATCATAAGCTTGTTGATCAAACCAGGTAACTAAACCTCGTTGTAAGAATTGTAAAACAATTGCTAATTCTACCCAATTGCTGAGGGTAATGTTCGGTTGTTTTTGGGTAAATTCAATTGCAGATTGTTCTATTGCTAAAGTCTGAAAAAATGATTGTGGTATTTCGCTTTTGACTAATTTTGCCCAACTGGCCCAAGGTCCTCTTTCTCCAGGTACTCCACCAAATCCTAGAGAACCTTTTTGTTCATACATCCAACTGAGTAGGTTTTCTTGGATGCGTTGCCAAGAAGCGATCCCCTGAGTCATGCCTGTGGATATCTGCATTAAATCAGAGTTAGCTGCACCAAATTGTTGTAAAGATTTGGCTAGTTGTTGTAGTTGGGATAAATTTAGGGGATATTTTTGATTAGGATCGGTGTAGCGCAGTAATACAGCTAAACGTTCATCATTACTGGCAATGGTAATTTCCCGTACTGCTAAAGCTATGGCTTCTGTGGCTTTGTTTTGTTCTTGCCAGCGTTGCCATTGAGTTTGAATGGTTTTAATGGCTCTTAAACTGCGTGTGGCTTTGGATTTCTTGAGTTCGTCTTTTTCGCTATCTACTTGTGTTTGCAGGGTTGTCAAGCGATCGCTCAATGCTAACTCAAACACTTCTCCCGTACCAGAAGCGATGCTTTTGAGTAATATTTGATATACCTGCTCTACAGAGCTAATTTTGCCCTTGAGGGTGGTTTCGACTATTTCATCAATTAATGCGAGGTAGCGATCCTGCAAAGGTAGGGATTCAGACACTTTAGATAATAAGGAATATAACAACAATCCTTATTTTATCTCAATCCCCCAAATCCCTTACCTCTTCTAGAAGCTGAGAGTTTGAAGCAAATTTTTTACCCCTACCTCTTGGCAATTATCAAATTTATAAGATACACTCATTTTTAGATAAAAGCCTCACTGCCCACAGGGTCGTAACAGTGAGTGGCCTCGTTGCCCCATTTTAGGGGTCGTAACAACGAGATTTTAGAACACAAACAAGGAGTAGGCAATGATGAAAAACACCCAACAAATACATAACAAAGGATCAACAAATGTCGAAATTTCGCCACGAGAAGAACTGGTACTGCTGGCGCTTTACAACAAAGAACTCTATGGTTTGCAAATTCCGCAAGCTATGGAAGAAGCTAGTGGTGGTCAGCGTCAAATGGGGATCGGTACGCTTTACCCTGTTCTCCATTCTTTGGAAAAGAAAGGGTTGGTCGAATCCCGTTGGGGAGATGAAGGACGTGAAGAACGAGGTGGAGCAAGAAGACGTTACTATAAACTTACAGGTAGCGGCGTTACCACCCTCCAAGCTGTCCAGTCTTTCCGTGCAAATTTACTTACCTGGCAACCTAGTTAGGGAAACAGCAGGTGTGGAATTTGAAGATCATGATTGGGAACTGACTGTTAGAGAACTGCAAATTAATTTGCAGTATTTACAAAGTATTCCATCATTAAAATCAGAGGAATTTATTAAAGTTGCAGAAGAACTGATAAACCAAGAAGAAGAATTAGTAGAAAAATTAGAAAAGTTATCTCAGCTAGATAAGAAATTACGCAAATATAAGAAATTTGAACCTGCGGAAACTTGGGCTAGTCGCTGGGTTGCTTCTCCTATTGCTTACCTTTTTCCGCCAGAACGACGGGAAGAATGGTTAGGTGATTTGTCTGAAGTGAATCGGGAAATGTTGCACAAAGGATTTCCCCGTTGGCAGGTTAATTTGAATAATCTGGTAAAAACGGTAATTTTGATTATATCAGCTTTACAGATTAAGTTGTCAGACTTGCTTTCACTAGGTCAGTCAATGAATAAGTAGATGATGAATTAACCGCTTTTTTTAAACCCCACCCCTAACCCTTTGCACAAGTAAAGCTACTTTATTTGTCAAGTGGGTTAGGCACACAAGGTAATAGAGTAATATAGTGTAGAAATCTGATTGAGGTTTATTTTAGGTATGACGAATATTATTATTTATAACCTTGATGATGAAATCAAATCTCGTCTGCAAAAACGAGCAGAAAAAAACGGACGTTCTCTGGAAGAAGAGGCCAGAGAAATCCTCTACATGACTCTGACAGAAAATAACGAAAATTCCTTAAATCTAGCTACTCGGATTGAACAACGGTTTGCGAATTTTGGAGATTTTGAATTACCAGAAATAGCGAGAGAACCTATTCGTACTGTATCAACATTTGAAGAATGATTATTCTTGACACAAACCTATTGTCAGAACTGATGAAGCCTAAAAAGTCTGAAGCAGTGCGTAATTGGACAAACCAACAACCCTTAATGAGTCTGTTTACCACAACAATTACTCAAGCAGAAATTCTTTATGGTATCACTTTACTAGCTGAGGGAAAACGACGAGATGAACTCGCTCAAGCAGCGCAATTGATGTTTTCTGAAGATTTTGCTGGACGTATTCTTCCCTTTGATCAAAATGCTGCTGTAGCATTTGCTAATATTGCATCCCAACGACGAAAAAATGGTACTCCAATTTCTCAAGCTGATGCTCAGATTGCGGCTATTTGTTACATTCATAGAGCAACTATAGCAACACGCAATGTTTCTGACTTTAAAGGGTGTGGTATTAATATTATTAATCCTTGGGAATATAAATCAATCATGGAAACCTGAGTATCCTCACTAAAGAGGGTGTACCCAAAATTTTAACGTCATACCTTTAGTTGATGTCACCGTCCTCGAAACTCCTGCTATAAAATAAGAGACCTGCAAATCAAAAAATATCCCCATTTTCCCAAACCACAAGCAATTTTTGGAGATTTTTTTATTTGTAATTCTCCCGCAACTGATTCACAACTTGATCCAATCCTACAGAATGGGCAGCTTTAAATAATAAGCGATCGCCTTCCTGCACATAAGTCTTTAATCTCGTTACTAAATCAGCATGAGTTGTCCAACATTCACAAGGAATACCTTTAGCACTATCAGCGATAATTTCCGCATCTTTGCTATCAGCTAACACCAACAAACCATCTAAATTCAATTTCTGCACCATTTCCCCAACTTGTTGATGTAACTGTTGGGATCTATCTCCTAACTCCTTCATTGCCCCTAATACGGCAATTTTCCGCTTTCCAGGTGTATCTGCTAATAACTGCAAAGCTGCTAACATTGCTTCTGGGGCGGCGTTATAAGTTTCATCTAAAATTACGATATCATTAGGTAAAGTAAATCGTTGCGATCGCCCACCAGGCATATTTACCATCACCCCAGCTTGCAGGGTTTTCCAATCAATTTCTAACACTTGGGCTACTGCTAAAGCAGCTAAAAAATTAGTAGCATTATGACGACCAGGTAAGGGTAAAGGTAAACGCAATCCTGCCACTTCTACAGTTTCATTATCAACTAACTTTCCTTGAATATCGCCACCAGAAAAACCATAACTAATCACTTTCCCCTGCCAAAATTTCCCTGCTGTCTCCATTAATAGAGGACTATCATGATTCAGAATTGCCACACTATCACCAGGCATTTCGGCTAATAACTCACATTTGGCTTCAGCTATCGCTGCTTCTGAACCCAATAACTCAATATGTGCCGTCCCGACATTAGTAATTACACCGATAGTTGGCCTGGCTATTTGTGTTAATTCCGCAATTTGTCCCCTCCCCCGCATCGCCATTTCTATTACCGCAAAATCATCTTCTGCACCTAGTTCTAACAGCGTTTTGGGAACACCGATTTCGTTGTTGAAATTTCCATAAGTTTTGTGAACTTGTCCTCTAGTTCCTAAAACTGCGGCAATCAGTTCTTTGGTTGTAGTTTTACCCACTGAACCCGTTACTCCAATCACGGGAATCGAAAAAGAATCCCGCCACCATCTAGCAATTTGCTGATATGCCTTTAAGGTGTCGGCAACTTGTAATACAGGTAATTCAGGGTTTTCATAAGTATAATCCACAATGGCTGCGATCGCACCCTTAGCGATCGCCATCGTTACAAACTCGTGTCCATCAAACTTTTCGCCACGTAAAGCCAAAAACACCTCACCTAGTCCTAAAATCCTGGTATCTGTTTGGATACCGTTACTAACTTTAGCTAACGCAGATGCAGATAAATTTACAGGACGGGCTTCAAGAACTTCCACCAATTGGGATAAAGTGGCTGAAACAAGCATACTGATAATCAATAAAAGTTAATTACCAAATCCTACACTACAGTAGATCCCCAACACCCAAATCCCCGACTTCTCACATCAATATTTATTTCCCAGATCAAAAAGAAGTAAGGGATCTTATCGTTCAGCGACGGCAATCCTCTATCCTTTACAAATCTATATATTTACAAATCTATATATTTACAAAACTTAATCTACAATTATTTCACCGATAAAACACATAAAAGAGACATCGGTTTTCTTCATTAAAAATATCAAGTCCCGCTATAGTACATTTGTACTGTTACATTTGCCAGGGTAACTAGGACAAGCTCCAATTCTCAATCATCTGACTGCTGACTGCCATAAATTGCCGTCCCAGTAGCGGTACAGTTACCTGCGGGGCTGAAAAACTTTACCACTTCCAGGCAAACCTGCAACGCTGTGAGACCTGTAGAGTTTGCTGTTACCCAGATTGAGGGTGAACACGCGCATTGAATATTGTGGTTTGGGAACTACACCCAAGGAGTGTAAATTTAGTGTTCTCCTGTTTTTTCAATTGTCTCAATCACTGCCAAACCTATGCTAGAAGCTGCAATTAAAAGGATTGCTGAGATCAAATAGGCATTGGTCAGCATTCGGAGGGCTTCGTCAAAAAAAATGTAGGTGGTCATTTGTTCACCTTCTGAACTTTAAGCGGCTACTAGTGCTATTTATTACTCAATGCCTTGATAGATTAATTTGGCTGATTAATTCCTAGCAATAGCATCTTAACAAAACTTTAGCTGTTTCAGAACCCCATGACAAACTTTTCTCTCTAAAGATTTGATGAATTTAACCGAGATTTGGTGAGAGACAATACAGAAAAATACTATAAGTAAAAATAACCGCCATTCTAAGTACAGTAAAGGTTGCGGCAAAATTGTATGGTTTTTTACAAATTTACCAAGGATGATTATGGAGTCTTTACATTTAGCAATATTCACCAATCGCCTATTATTACAGCCGATATCACTCAAATATAAAGAAGATATTTTTAAGGAATTCACCGCTGAAATTGCGACTTATTTATATGCTGCTCCACCTAGAGAAATTGAAGGTACTGAATTTTTTATTAAACAATCTTTACAGGAAATGGAAAAAGGAGAGAATATAACAGTTGTGGTTTTAAAGAAAGATTCTCAAGAATTTTTAGGTTGTAGTGGCATATATAAAGTTAATAGCAAATATCCCCAAACTGGAATTTGGTTGAAAAAATCAGCATTCGGTCAAGGGTACGGAACAGAAGTAATTCAAGCCTTGAAGGAATGGGCTGACGCTAACTTAGATTATGAGTATCTGAGATATCCTGTAGATCAGGAAAATATTCCCAGTCGAAGAATTGCAGAAAAGCTAGGAGGGCAAATGTTTAGCAAATACAAGCATACTAACTTGAGTCATAAAGTCTTAAATGTAGTTGAGTATAGAATCTTCAAAACCTGAGATTTACACTGAAGCTATTTTATCAGTGTTCTTTTGACTAATTCTCATTAACAATCCAAGTATTTATACGCAGAAAAATTTAAAAATATTGTTAAAGTTTGATGATCTTAAAAACGAACCAGGAATTTTCATAAAAGGAGTCAGGAGTCAGGAGTCAGGAGTCAGATGATGTCCGGCAAATCACGCTGAATATGTCATTGCGAGCGGAACGTTCACGTTCGCCATGGCCTATAACTCCTACGTCGTCACGCCAGCTATAGCCTTACTGTGCCGAAGGCATAGTGAAACGACGCAATCTCAAGGTTTTTGGGATTGCTTCCCTACGGTCGCAATGACGGTTATTTGAACAGAAATAAATATTCCCTCTTCCCTCTTCCCTCTTCGCTGCTACAAACAAGGTCCAATTGTGGCAGTTACTGATTTTGATAACGATGCTAAATCATAGCCTCCTTCTAAACCAAATAAGATTTTGCGAGTTACACCTAAACAATATTGAGTGAATAAACCAAAATCTTCAGGTTGCAAAGACATACTTGCTAAAGGATCATCTTCTAGGGCATCATAACCAGCACTGACAATGAGTAAATCTGGTTGAAAGTTGGTTAAAAACGGTAATATTTTGTGTTCCCACAATGGTTGATATACGCTGAGATCACTACCAGGGGGTAGGGGTAAATTTAAAACATTATTATGTAAACCTTTCTCGGAAGCTCTCCCAGTACCAGGATAGCAGGGGTATTGATGTAAAGAACAATATGCAATTTGTGAGTGAGTCTCCACTATTGCTTGAGTACCATTCCCGTGATGTACATCCCAATCTAAGATGGCGACACGGTTGATACCCGGTTGTTTTAAGGCGTAGAAAGCAGAAATAGCCGCATTGGAGAATAAACAAAACCCCATCCCCGTATTACTTTCCGCATGATGTCCCGGTGGACGCGCTAACACAAAGGCGGGATTTTCCCTAGTTAAAACCATATCTACTCCATCTAACCAAGCACTCACCGCTAACAAAGCCACATCATAACTGCGGGGAGAAACTGGGGTGTCTCCATCTAAATAACCACCACCAGTAGCAGCGATATCTTTAAGTTTCTGAATGTATGTTGCCGTATGGGCAGTTTCTATCCAAGACATCAACTCCGGTTTGACGGGTGTGGGATGCAACCAGTGGATTTTTTCAGCAAAGTCAGCAGTTTTTAAAGCCTTGACAACCGCACTTAAGCGTTCTGGTCTTTCTGGATGATAGCGTCCGGTTTTGTGATCTAAAAATTCTTCCGAATAGATGACTGGTAGCATGGGCCCAAAAGCAAAAGACTGAATGCAATTCTAGCCTGACTGTTCGTTGCTATAGCCAGTCATTATATCAGAGGGTTCATCCAGCATTTCGGGAACTAAAGCTTGATTTCCCCGTTTTTCCGTTGCTGATTGTTCCCGGATCACATCATCCATTTTTGGCGGATGTTTAATTTTGTCCAGTACCTCTGGACTTAATTGGGATGCGTCTGTTTCCGGGTTCAGCTTTTCGGCTTGATTGGGAACTGTTTTTTTATTCATGAATATTTTCACAACTTTACCAATCAAGTCTAAAAAATATGATTGTTAAATTTACCTATCTATAGGCTGAATTTATGTGAAGAATCCTCAACTATCTCACCAGCTTTGTAGAAACTTCTGCCGGAACATCTCTACACCTAAATGCTAATTTTTGATAGAGATAGATCCCCGAATTCTTATTTATCATTTCATACAACAAATATCTAAGCGATGAAGCTATCCTGAAGCCGACTCGGTGAAAACTTTTATCAAATTGCTACATCAGATTCAATTAATTTAAAACCCCAAGGTTTCAGAGCAGCGATCACTATTTCTCTTTTCACACCTTCATAAGCCTCCCATTCAGAGTGTTTATCTTTGGGATGTCCGTCACCGATATGACCTGCAACTTTTATCACCGGAAAACCCGCCAAGTAATGGCGCTCTATTCCTTTTGGAAGTGCTAGTTGAACTTTGTGTCCTACAAATTTGGATGAACCTGAATTAGCTACAGATTCACGGATTAAACAGATATCACCAGCCGTTCCCCAAGTGGTTTGGTAGATGTGGAGGAACGATATACAAGTTTCTGGTTTAATGGCTCTTTTGAGAATTTGCATTATCTCTACTCTTGACAATTTTGTTAATCAAATTATATATGTATTTTAAATTTCACACAACATAAGCACTTAAATTTTTTCTTCTCGTATTTATTATGACTACCTGGTAATTCTGAGAGGAAGTGCGATTCGTTCGCTATTGATGTGGGTGAGTTGATGTTTCTTGGTTCTCTCCACTCTTGAGTCTAGGGCAAACGCATCTAAATTCTAAAACAAAAAAATCTCCAATTGTAACTCTAAAATCTAAAATGGCTAATCAAAGAATTCTTAAATTAGTGCCGCAATAATATTGATGCTCATAGCTAGAACAGTAGTATTGAAAAAGAAGGAGAACACACCATGCAGCAAAGTCAAGCGCCTCATAGAACGTATTGTGGTCTGCACATCGGAAACTTGACTAGTCATAGTTCCAAAAAGCATAGACAAATATCTCATGCCTTTCGTTTGCCGGGAATAACCCCGACGGGGCGTTAGCGAAGCTCCTCCGAAGGAGGCACTACAACGCCCTCTATCCCTAGACTAAACGCTGTCGGGACTACTTTACGTAAAATATTCAAACTACCATTCACATCAGCGTGAATCAGTTTACCATTACCAGCTTTATAAAGC